>CALFUQ010000286.1 GCA_937929885.1 uncultured Saprospiraceae bacterium | reverse complement strand
TTCAGGAGACCTTGCTCCACTTTCACATTTGTTTTTGCCCCTAATTGGTGAAGGAGAATTTTGGATAAATGGTAGAAAAGTAGCTGCGAGAGAAGTATTATCAGAGCATAATCTGGAGCCGTTAACTCTAGTAGCAAAAGAGGGCTTAGCATTAATAAATGGCACTCAGTTTATATTAGCACATGCTATAGAGGGATTAGATAAACTAAAGTATTTGCTTGATTTAGCTGATCTGTCTGGAGCGATTACGCTAGAAGGATTTCAGGGAAGTGCTGCGCCCTTTGTGGAAGGGATACATGCTTTGCGACCCTTTAAGGGAAGTATGGAGGTTGCAAGTAGGATTAGAATGTTTTTATTAGGTTCTGAAAATGTCCATTCGCACTTAGATTGTGATCGGGTTCAAGATCCATATTCGATTCGTTGTATGGCACAAGTACATGGTGCTTCTCGCAATGCATATTATCACTTAGAAGAACTTACAGATATTGAGCTCAATTCCATTACTGATAATCCTATCATTCTAGATGAAGAGCAGGTAATATCAGGAGGTAATTTTCATGGGCAACCGCTAGCTATGGCGTTGGATTATGTTTCGATTGCAGCAGCAGAGTTAGGTAATATATCTGATCGTAGATGTTATCTTTTGCTGGAAGGTAAGTATGGATTGCCAAGATTATTAACGGAGCAGGGAGGGCTTAATTCTGGATTTATGATTCCTCAGTACACTACAGCTGCATTAGTCACAGAGAATAAGACGTTATGTTTTCCACCTTCAGCTGATAGTATTCCTACATCACTGGGGCAAGAAGATCATGTGTCGATGGGGAGTATCTCAGGCCGACAATTTAATCAGATATTAGGAAACCTAGAAAAGATATTTGCTATAGAGTTAATGTATGGAGCACAAGCACTAGAATTTAGAAGACCAAATAAATTTTCAGAGATCGTAGAAGTGAATTATTCTATTATCAGGAGTAAGGTTGCCAAATTAGAAGAAGACCGATTATTAAAAGACGATATAATTGCCATGATAGACCTAGTCAGAAGTAGAGCTTTTATTGTAGCATAAATTCCATAATACCAGATGAATTTTAGAGAACAAGTTTTACAAGGTATTCCTAATCAGTTGCCACCATTTAAAGAACCTAGCTTGGGTATAAACCGAGCACCTAAGCGGAAAGACATTCTATCACTTGCAGAAAAGCAATTAGCAATAAGGAACGCATTAAGATATTTCCCGAAGGCTTGGCATAGAGAGTTGTCAATAGAATTTGCAGAGGAGTTAAATGAATTAGGGCGGATTTACATGCATCGATTTAAGCCTGAGTATGCTATATATGCTCGACCAATAGACGAGTATCCGCATAAAAGTTTACAAGCTGCTGCAATAATGCTGATGATTCAAAACAATCTTGATCCAGCGGTAGCGCAGCATCCAGAGGAGCTAATTACATACGGAGGTAATGGTGCTGTCTTTCAAAATTGGGCGCAGTATCTTTTGACGATGCAATATCTGGCTACTATGACTGACGAGCAAACTCTGCATATGTATTCGGGACACCCGATGGGCCTCTTTCCATCTAGTGCAGAATCTCCACGAGTCGTAGTTACCAATGGAATGATGATACCTAACCACTCTAAGCCTGATGATTGGGAAAAGTATAATGCACTAGGCGTCACTCAGTATGGTCAAATGACTGCAGGCTCTTACATGTACATTGGCCCACAAGGAATTGTACATGGAACCACCATTACAGTAATGAATGCTTTTAGGAAAATTTTAAAACAAAATGAAAAACCGCAAGGCAAGATATTTTTGACAGCAGGGCTTGGAGGTATGAGTGGTGCTCAACCAAAAGCTGGTAACATTGTAGGTTGTATAACAGTCTGTGCAGAAGTCAATCCTAAGGCGGCAGAAAAAAGGTACAAACAAGGATGGGTAGACAAATTAGTGTATGACTTAGATAATCTAACAAAGCTGGTGCGTTTGGCCCAAGCAGAAAATGAAACTTATTCTATCGCTTATGTTGGTAACATTGTAGATGTATGGGAGCACTTTTATGAGCAAGATGTTTTTGTCCATGTAGGATCAGATCAAACATCACTGCATAATCCGTGGGCAGGAGGTTATTATCCAGTGGGCATTTCTGTTGAAGAATCAAATGACCTTATGGTATATGACCCAGATAGCTTTAAGAAGTTAGTGCAACAATCCTTGATAAAACATGTAAACGCTATCAACAAGCATTCAGCTCGAGGAACGTACTTTTTTGATTATGGTAATGCGTTTCTATTAGAATCATCAAGGGCAGGAGCAGATGTAATGTCAGAGAGTGCTATTGATTTTAAATATCCATCTTATGTTCAGGATATTCTAGGGCCTATGTGCTTCGATTATGGCTTTGGACCTTTTAGATGGGTTTGTACTTCAGGTAAATCTGATGATCTCGATGCAACTGATCTTATTGCAAAACAAATTTTAGAAGAGATTAAGAAGACAGCACCAGATGAAATCAAACAACAATTAAATGATAATATTATTTGGATTAGTCAGGCGAAAGAAAATAAACTGGTTGTTGGTTCGCAAGCAAGGATTCTATATGCTGATGCTGAAGGAAGAATTAAAATTGCCAAAGCTTTTAATGATGCTATCAGGAAAGGAGATATTGGTCCAGTTGTATTAGGTCGCGATCATCATGATGTAAGTGGTACTGACTCACCTTATAGAGAGACTTCTAATATTTATGACGGCAGTAAATTTACAGCAGATATGGCGATCCATAATGTTATTGGTGATAGCTTTAGAGGGGCGAGCTGGGTGTCGATTCATAATGGCGGTGGAGTAGGATGGGGTGAGGTGATTAATGGAGGGTTTGGGCTTTTGCTAGATGGATCTAAAGAAGCAGACGAAAGATTAGAGCAGATGCTTTTTTATGACGTAAACAATGGATTGGCAAGACGCAGCTGGGCAAGGAATGAAGAAGCTATATTCGCAGTAAAAAGAGAAATGGAGCGAACGCCTAATTTACAAGTGACGTTGCCTAACTTGGTTGAAGACAATATCATTGATAATATTTTTGAATAATGAAAGTAGTTAGATGAGTTGGATCAAAATTATTAGATACCAAGAAGCAACTGGTAAGCTTAAGCGAATCTATGATAAAATCAAAGGGCCTAATGATGCTATCGATAATGTCATGGCAGTACATAGCCTCAGACCTCATACTTTAGAAGGCCATATGGCTATTTATAAGAGTGTGTTGCATCATACCGCCAATGAATTACCAAAGTGGTACTTAGAGGTGTTAGGTGTGGTAGTTAGCGAGCTTAATAATTGTAATTATTGTGCGAAGCATCACAGTGTTGGAGTAAAGAAAAACATGGGTGATGATGCTAAGTGTGAAGCTATTTTAAGAAGTATAAATAATGGAAATACAGATCAAGCATTTGATATTAAGTTAAATGCAGGTATCACCTATGCTAAAAAGTTAACCAGAGATTTGAAAAATGTGATTGAAAGTGATATTGATAATCTTAAATCTGTGGGATTCAATGATGGAGAAATCCTAGAGATCAATCAGGTTGTCTCATACTTTAATTATGTGAATAGGGTTGTTGTAGGATTAGGAGTCGATCTAGAAGAATCAAATATTGGGTTGTCACCGATAAGTGACGACTCTAATGACTGGACACACAAGTAACTAGTAAGAATAAATTAAAAGTGAAAACGCTCTTCAAAAACATAAAAGAACTCATTCAGATAAGAGATGCAGATGTATCTTTTGTAGCTGGAGCGGAAATGAAAAACCTTCCGTCCTTAAAAGATGCGTTTTTGTTAATAGAAGATGGTTTGATTGCAGACTTTGGATTGATGTCAGAACAACCTGAAAATAGTGTTGATGAAATCATTGATGCTTCAGGTAAAATGATTTTGCCTAGCTGGTGTGATTCTCATACGCACATAGTCTATGCGGGAAATCGAGAAGGAGAATTTGTTGATAGAATAAATGGACTGACTTACGAACAGATAGCTGCAAAGGGAGGCGGGATATTAAACTCTGCCAAAAAACTACAAGAGATATCTGAAGAAGAATTATACGAACAAAGTAAACATCGACTTGAAGAAGTAATACAATTAGGTACAGGGGCTATAGAAATAAAATCTGGTTACGGATTAACTGTAGAAGCTGAACTGAAAATGCTGAGAGTTATCAGAAGACTAAAAGAGGATTACCCAATCCCGATTAGAGCAACATTCCTTGGTGCTCATGCTATCCCTCAAAAATACAAGCAAGACAAACAGGGATATTTAGATCTATTAGTAGACAAGTTGTTGCCAATCATTGCAAAAGAAAAATTGGCAGAATTCATAGATGTGTTTTGTGAGCAAGGTTATTTTTCTGTTGCTGATACTGAGTTTATTTTAAAGGCTGGCAAGAGTTATGGATTAGTCCCTAAAGTGCACGTCAATCAATTTAATACTATCGGTGGTGTGCAAATGAGTGTGAAGTATGATGCATTATCTGTTGATCATTTAGAAGTTATGGAGGACGCAGATATCGAGAGTTTAAAAAACACTCATACCATGCCAGTAGCGTTACCAGCTTGCTCTTACTTCCTAGGCATACCATATACCCCAGCGAGGCGAATAATAGACGAAGGATTACCTATAGCATTAGCAAGTGATTATAATCCTGGATCATCACCATCAGGTAATATGAATTTTGTAGTCTCTACAGCATGTATTAAAATGAAAATATCTCCAGAAGAAGCTATCAATGCAGCTACTCTTAATGGAGCTTACGCGATGGGACTTGAAAAAGAAGTTGGAAGTATAGCCAAAGGTAAAAGGGCAAATTTGTTATTAACCCGTGCTATAAATTCTTTGAATATGTTGCCATATTCATTTGGAACGAATTCGATCGAACAAGTTTTCATCAGCGGTAAAACAGTACAATATAATAGATGAACTCTAAGAAATTAATTCATGATAAGTCATTTTCGTTACCAGACAAAAAAGTCTGGAGTGGAAGAGAAACTAATCCTGAATTAGGAATTCAATATTGGTATCAAGCAGTTGATTTTTATGCTGCTGAAGCCATTACAGCTTTGCCAAAAAATGATAATCCGCCAGATATAAGTATCCTAGGATATGTTTGTCAAGAAGGAGTACGTAGAAATAAGGGTAGAGTAGGGGCTGCTGAAGGGCCATCTAAAGTACGCGAACGATTAGCTAAACTAGCTTATCATTTAGATGGACAAAAAATAGGAGACTACGGAGATGTAAATTGTGTGCATGAAGATTTAGAATCCTGTCAACAAGATCTTGCTAAAGTAATTAGCTGCATGATCAAGGACGGTAGTTTTCCAATCGTGATCGGAGGAGGACATGATATTGCGTATGGTCATTTCTTAGGATTGTTTGACGCTAAAAAAGATTTCGATAATCATAAGTTTGGCATTATAAACTTCGATGCACATTTTGATCTCCGTCCTGTTTTGGATAAACCTAATTCTGGCACACCGTTTAATCAGATTTTAACTGAGTTTGGAGATCAAGTAGAATATTTTGTCATAGGAATTCAGCAAAGTGCAAATACCAAAGAGCTTTTTGATATTGCTGACATACACTCTGTGCATTATGTTGATAGCACTGATTGCCAGATAGGTAAAGTTACTGCAGTTACTGACCAGCTTGATAAGTTGATATCAAAAGTAGACAGTATTTATATTTCTATTGATATGGATGGGTTTTCATCTGCATATGCACCAGGTGTAAGTGCACCATCTCCATTAGGCTTTGAGCCTGATTTTGTTTTAGCCGTTTTAGATTTTATTCTAAAATCAAAGAAAGTAATCTCATGCGATCTTGCAGAATTGAATCCAACTTATGATCCAGATAATTTGACAGCTAACCTTGCTGCACGATTAGTCGATCATATAGCTTGTTATAAATAGCTAAAAAAAGACCTGCTAATAAGTTTAGCAAGTCTTTGGAAGAATCAAAATTTAATATTTATTTCTACACAGCGATAGTATTTGATACTGGCTTCTCTGAAGTCTCAGTAGTCCGCTCATAGGTTTTATCATAATCTGATCTAACAGTTCCTAAGAGTCTGTCCCAGATTAAAAAGTAAAGACCAAAATTGCCATGAAATTTATCATGATGAAGATTATGGGCTACTGAAGTATTTATATATTTCCCTATCCATGTCTTATGAAAACCTTTAGGATACAATTCAAAGCCTAAATGCCCATAAACATTATAGATGATTTGGAATAGAAAGAACATACCTAAAGTACCATAATGAATAGGAATGGTAAATGCTAGAATAGGTACGATTAGTGCTTCTAAGAAACCTTCTATAGGATGAAAGGCATATGCCGTCCAAGGAGAAGGATTTGTTGATTTGTGATGCACTAGATGTACATGCTTAAATAAAAAAGGATGGTGCATAGCTCTGTGCATCCAATAGAAGTAAGTGTCATGGATTGCGAACATCATAACCCAAGACAAGATGTAGTAGGGCACACCATAATCTGAGATATTAGCATAGCCATTAGTGTAATCTTTACCATAATAAAATACTAGTAAGGCTACAGTGGCAAATATGGTTACCGAGATCATGGAGTACATAATATCTCGTGCATAATCAGAAACCTTCGGTAATTTCTTTTGCACCTTCCTAAACCACATCGGTTTTTTAAGGATGATATAGAAAATAACAAATGCAGATGTGGCAAATTTGAAGTAATCACCTACAATTCCAGTTGCTTCTCTTGTCCAAAATTCAATAAATGTTTGCTCCATGTTAATTTACTTTTTGGTTAGAATCCAAATCTATAGTAGAAAAACGCGGAGTATGTCCATTTGCCTATAATTGAATGTAGTAAGACCAAATAAAGAGGTCCGTCTACGTTGATTCAATGGAGAAATACCCCGTATTCGTTATTTTATTTACGATTTATGGTTTTTTTTAATTCGAATATAAATCCAATTCAAGTCGACGCAATCCTTATTTATTAAGCTTACGATACTCAGAAGGAGTCTTCCCTGTTGTCTTTTTAAAGAAGATATTAAAAGTAGATTTTGATTTGAAGCCTGCTTCTTGGGCAATAGCAAGAATTGTGTAGTGTTCGAATTTTGGATCTATTATTTTTTCTTTCACTTCTTCGATTCTATACCCATTTACGAAGTCAAAGAAATTCTTTCCTTCCTTTTGATTAATTATTTGCGATAGGTAACTGTTACTCAGTCCCGTTTTTTCAGAGAGGACTGTCATATTTAGACTTTCATTTTGGTAAAGTTTATTTATTGACATTAGATCCTTCAATTGTTTATAGTAATTATCTGTATTTGTAGACAGCTCCGAAGTTTCTGTTGGACTCTGGTCTTGCGAATTTGAAATAGCAAATATTGGTGTTTCTAATAATTCTTGCCGAATTATCATAGAGTACCCAATCCAATAAATCATAAGAGATAAAGCCATTAAACTCAGCTGAGCCAAGGTCAAGTTAAATGGGATAATACCGTAATCTGATATAGTGATAATAATCCATAAGAACGATAGTGCTAAACCCACCAATAATATATTCCTCAACCAAGTCAAACTTCTTGTTTCTACTTCTGAATAATTCTCCCTTAGATTTTGTTCATATTTTTTAAGAGACTTAACAACTAGCAAAATAACCACGACTGAAAAAATAGCTGCGAATAATTCCAATGAGTTCAGCCAAAAATTTATTGAGCCTAAAGCCGACTCAGATAATTGAGTGCCTTTAGCAAAGAAAGAAAACTTAAACAATCTTAAACCTACTTCAAGAATAACAGGTAAGAAAAACAAATAATCTGTCGATTTCCATTGGTATGAAGGGTTTGTGAGATAACGAATGAAAAAGTATAAAGCAGGTGGGATGAGGTTGACAATAAAAAATGGATGATACATTGAGAAAACAGTTCTGGTACCATCAGGTCTCATTTCCATAATACTTAAGAAATTCATTAAGGCTAGTGAGCAAATCAAGATTGCTAGGAAATAGTTGGACCTCTTTTTTAAGCGTTTGGTAGTTACTAAGATGAGCCCAAGTAAAAATCCTTGGATAGCTCCAAAGAGAATAATAATATTTAGTATGCTTAGCTCGTAGACCATTTAGATATTGGGTGACTATTAATGTAAAACACAAGTGTGACAATATTATAGGATAGTCTATTTTTTACACCAATAATGGAATCTTCACCATCATGTAGCTTAATGTTAACTCATTTCTTAATCCGACTTGCAAGATTGTCTGGCAAGGAGTCTTCTGTGTCAACTAAATGTCTATCCAGCATAGCTTGCATCTCTGCAACTTTTTCGGGTTCCTTTTCATGGAGATTATATTTTTCACTTTGGTCTACACCTAAATTAAATAGATATGGTTTTTCTTCTTTGAGCTTTTTCCAGTATACAATTTCTTCCCTTTTATCTACCATTAGTTTATGAGTCAAATTTCTCACGCCAATCAGTTCTCCATAAGCCCAGTAATAAAATTCTTTTCGAGGTCCGATATCGTCTCCTTTCAGCACTCCAGAGAGATCGTAGCTATCCATTTTTCGATCATTGGGAATAGTACATCCAGAGAGACTAGCAAAAGTGTGAAACAAGTCAATAGTTGATCCAAGTTCTCTTACTGTATTTTGCTTAACTATTCCTGGTCCCCAAAAGAAAGTAGGTACCCGTTGCCCTCCTTCAAAACTTGTCCCTTTACCTGCTCTAAGCAGCCCTGCTGATCCCCCATGAGATTGAAATAAAAGCCAAGGTCCATTATCAGATGTGAATACTATTAATGTATTATCAGCAATCCCTAAGTCTTCCACAGTATTCATCACCTGACCTACACACCAGTCTATTTCTTCTATTACATCACCATAGTGACCTGTTGAACTTTTACCATAAAATTCCTTGTTTGCAAACAGCGGAATGTGAGGCATAGAGTGAGGGAGGTAAAGAAAGAAAGGATTGTCTTTGTTCTCAGTAATAAATTCTACAGCTTTCTCTGTGCATCTCTTTGTGATTGTAGTTTGATCGGCTGGTCTTTCTATCACAGTTGTGTTTTCCATTAAAGGCACATTATAGGAAGTGATTTTGGGATAGAAATTTGGATCGGCGATTACACTATCTCGATAGTTTTCAGAGCCTGGCACAAAGTCCATATCGTTACTATAAGGAATGCCAAAGTAAGTGTCAAAACCTTGAGTGGTAGGTAAATGCTGTGGCAAATGTCCCAGATGCCATTTGCCAATGCAAGCTGTGGCGTAGTCCTTTTGCTTGAGCATTTCAGCAATGGTGATTTCTCCTTGTGGTAGTCCACCATCAGAGTCTGGGAAAAGTACACCTCTTGATTTCGAAGTCATACCATTTCGGATAGGGTAGCGTCCAGTGAGCAATCCAGCCCTACTAGGTGTACAAACTGGATCTGCAGAGTAAAACTGAGTCCACCTCTGTCCCTCAATACCCATCCTGTCAAGATTAGGTGTTCTGATACTGGGGTTGCCAAACGATGCTACATCTCCATAGCCCATATCATCTGCAAATATTACAATGATGTTAGGAGGAGCTTGCATTCCTTTAGATTGCGAATCTTCAATTTTGCTTGCTTGCCCTTTTGAGGCTTCTTCTTCCCCTTTGATATAACTAAAGGAACAGGAATTAATGAATATCGCTAAAACTGAAAATAAAACTAAACTATAAACTAACTGTTTGGCCATGATGTCCTATCTTGATTCGAAAGATAAAGTAATATTAATATCATGAAAAGAAGAAAATTTATACAATCGGGTTTAGCTGCATCAGCAGTACCAATGGGATGTGCAGCAAGTAGTAAGGTTGCTACTGCGCAAGTAGAACCAGGGCAAGAGTTATACGAATGGCGGGAGTATGATATCAAGTGGCAAGGAAATTCTAAACTGCTAATCAGTTATCTCAAGGAAGTTTTGAAACCTGCAATGATGGCCGAAGGCGTAAATCATTTCATGGTATTCCAAGATATCAATAACTCAGCTGAAAAGAAGGTAAGAACACTAATTAGCTATCCATCATCGGAGATTTATATGCGAACACAAATGATGCAGCACAAAGTTCCATTTGTAACGGCTGCGCAAGAATACAATGCAGTTCCACCAGATAGTCCGATTTATAATAGATTCGAATCTTCGTTGTTGTTAGCATTCATAGTGCAACCTCAGATGGTTTTACCTAAGCCTGATTCTGGTGTATTCGAACTGAGGATTTATGAAGGTTATAGCGATGATGCGGTAAGAAGAAAAATTAAAATGTTTAACGACGGAGAGGTGCCGATTTTTATAGATGCTGGGTTGTATCCTGTTTTCTTTGGGGAGATGATTGCTGGTCCTTTGAGACCATGTTTAGTTTACATGGTTAATTGTAAAGACATGGAGGCGCACGCTGCAGGTTGGAAGGCTTTTGTATCACATCCAAAATGGATTGAGATGAAAGACAAAGAAGAGTATGCTAACTCCGTATCTAACATTAGGAATGCGTTTTTGAAATTGGTTTAATAGGATAGAATATCGAATTATCTTTCTGATCTAGTTTGCCTAGCTAACCAACCCATTAATGTAACAGGTTGTTCATCTGCTTTGACAGGATTTCCATCATAATCTAATTGGCATTTATTAGCATGTGAATAGATCCAAGAAAAGTGACCGTTGTAATGAAAATCTTTACCTCCAAATTGATTTGTTATATCTATAACATGATCAAATAAGGAGAGATGAACATTCTTTGCTCCAGCATCAATTAATCTTTGATAAGTTGGGATTACCGTCTGGTTAGCAACTGTAACTGGATCGTCTTTACTATGTATAAACCAAATCGGAATGTCTTTTATACTTTCTATATCTGCATCAGTAAGATGCTCTGCATGATAAGCAAGTGCACTTGGAAATGCAGCAGCAAAGTAATTAGGATAAAGGAGTAAAAGTTTCAAACTCATGTAACCTCCATTAGAACAGCCCCCAACATATATTCTATTTTGGTCAATGCTGGGATGACGTGATACATAGTTTTCTATCAAAGCCATTAAACTTTCATTATAAATGTCATTGACCTCACCTCGGGTGTATTGTCGGTTTCCTTTATCCATCCACATAGTAGGAGCTTGAGGTACTAGTACATGGGCGCCTTCAAAGTAAGCTTGCATCTCTTGTGATGCATAGTTAGTTGCTCGATTTGCTAGTAGTGGGATAGTAATATCAGTCCCACCTTCTCCACCACCATGGAGCCAAATGATTAGTGGTCGCTTTCCAATTGTTGACTTTGGAGCGAAGCTCGCATAAGTCAAGTCAATTTCTTTATGACTAAAACTTCCTGACAAATCAAATTCATCAACCATAGGAATGATTCTATTTGTTTCATTATTCCAAGTTTGTTGGGTTGCATCATTTGTAATTGTCAGTTTAAAATCGATCCAGTTATTACCGTTACATTTTGGATTTCCAAAAAAATATTTGATTGGCGAATTCATCTGCTCAAATGGTGCTACATAAAGTGCTAAGGTGAGATGTGTTCCAGCAGCATCTCTATTACCTTCGGCATCAGAATGATATGTGTACATTACTTTAAGTTCGCCTGTTGCTTCTTCTGGTTTTAAATCAGCGCATGGCGTAGACTTATTTACAATTACTTTGAAGTTAGCTGCAGTCGCACTAGTTGTACCCTCAACTCCAGACAGGATTACCTTACAAGCAGCGGCACCCCAGTCATACCCTTCCACAACTAATGTGTAGTTTCCATTAACTACCTCAGTTTCAGTGTTAGTGGATTTTGGAATTAAATTCTCAGATAAATTAGTATTAGCACAACTAATAGTTGCTAAGCAGCCAATTATTAAAATGTTGAATAAGTAATTCATTGTTTTTTATTCAAGGTAACTAGTTCAAATCAAATAGAGACATTAAAAAATTTGGCATGCGTTAGGTATACCAGAAGGGGTAATTTATATCCAAATTGCTTCACATTAAATTAAGTTTAGATGTATGCTCTATATCTTTTCTTGTATTTTATTATATGTCTTTTTTAAATGTGTTGTGTTATGACTTATTAGAGTAATTTTTATGTGTTCATAATCATCAATCGTTATGCCATTGAGGCAAAAGTTCATTCTCTTTTTTATTCTAAGTGTAGGTTTAATTTCTTTAGCGATTACTTCAACTATAAAAAAGAGTGATCGAGATGGAAATAAGGAGGCACTATTTTCTCAAGTAGTTTGTGAAATAAAAGCTAAAATTGAACTTTTGAGTCCTGCCCAAAATTGTAAATCTAATAATGCAAGCATAAGAGTAGCAATTGATGCTTCTGGAGATTGTATTTCTCCGATTACAATTACAAGTCTCTCAGGGCCTACATCCGTTTCTGAAAACATTACTGGTGGTTCTATCGATATTGGACCGCCTCTTATATCAGGTGCTTATGTGTTTGAAATTTGTGATGCCACAGGGGTTTGTATTAGTATTCCTTATGTAGTTGCTGTTGAAAGGGCTCAAAGAGGATGCCCTGATGATGATAATGATGATTGTACAGTCTTGACTTGTGTAGATAGGACATGTGTGTTTTTACCTATAAATCCGGAACCTACGGACTTAGAGTGCTGGCAAACTGCAATCCTTGATACTGAAACATGTATGTGGGAAGTAACAGGTAGTCCACCAGATTGTGATGATAGTGATTGCAATACAGCTGATTCATATGACAGTGCGACGTGTGCTTGTGTAAACACACCGATTACCCCACCGAGTTGTGATGATAACGATTGTACGACAACAGATAGTTACGATACAAGTATTTGCGAATGTGTAAACACACCGATTACCCCACCGAATTGTGACGACGATGATTGCACGACAACAGATAGTTACGATACAAGTATTTGCGAATGTGTAAACACACCGATCACCCCACCAAGTTGTGATGACGACGATTGCACGACAACGGATAGTTACGATACAAGTGTCTGTGAATGTGTAAACACACCGATCACGCCACCAAGTTGTGATGACGACGATTGTACGACAACGGATAGTTACGATACAAGTGTCTGTGAATGTGTAAACACACCGATCACCCCACCAAGTTGTGATGACGATGATTGCACGACAACAGATAGTTACGATACAAGTGTTTGCGAATGTGTAAACACACCGATCACCCCACCGAATTGTGACGACGACGATTGCACGACAACGGATAACTACGATACAAGTGTCTGTGAATGTGTAAACACTCCGATTACTCCACCGAGCTGTGACGACGATGATTGCACGACAACAGATATTTTTGATACAAGTATTTGCGAATGTGTAAACACTCCGATCACTCCACCGAATTGTGATGACGACGATTGCACGACAACAGATAGTTACGATACAAGTGTCTGTGAATGTGTAAACACACCGATCACCCCACCAAGTTGTG
>CALFUQ010000285.1 GCA_937929885.1 uncultured Saprospiraceae bacterium | reverse complement strand
AAGATGCTGTACCACCTGCAAAATCAACTTTTAATTGAGCATTAAGTGAAATAGTCCCCAAAAAGAATAGAGCGATAAAACAGAAATAGATTCTATGCATAAAAGATATGTTTTGGGATGTAAAATTCTTACATCGACATTGGCGCAAATGTAACAAAATGGCTTGTAAATGCTACTATGTCAATACTTTGCAAATTATATGAATTTATCATGTAAAAGAAAATAGAAGATGTACTGAAACGACTTTTAGATTACAAAAGACAAAAAAAAAGCCCTTGCCATGTTTTAACATGACAAAGGCTGGTTTTCAAAGCGGTAATTTTATATATCTAGTCGATCAAAAGCATCTTTTTCATTGCTCTTTCTCCTTCTAATTCTATTTGGTAATAGTAAAGTCCTGACCCATTTAAGTAAGATTTGTTTAATGATATCTCATGGTATCCTTTGGTATAGTTGTCATCTATTGTTACTACTTTCTTACCCGTGATATCAAATACACTTAAAGAAACAGCACCTGATTTAGGAATATTAAATCCTATAATAGATGTGTTGTTAAATGGATTAGGCTTGTTTTGGAATAATTGTAATCCCTCAGCCAATGATCCATCGTCTTCTAATAGTGCTAATGACACGTCAAGTACTTCATAATCAGCAGTATACGCTTCACTAGAGGTTATAAATGAAGTCATACCTAGATTACCAGTCAATTGTCCATTTCTTATGGCTCTAAAGGTAAATTCAACTACTTTTTCATCATTTTCTAACGCTACTTGATCATTAGTATTCCAACTCATAGTAACCGCACCTCTATCGTTTGAGTGTAATCCAAAATTATTTTTAGATAGATCTAATTTATCTGAATTGAACCCTTCGAATGAAAGTAGATCCTCGTTAAATGATATCGTCGTCTGTAATCCTAAGATTATTGAAGCATCAGACACTTTCACAGGAATAGTAATCAATTCTCCTTGCGTAAACACCTGATTTACAGCGTATAAGTCTAATTTATTGTTATTCCTTACTTCTACGCTTTGTGCTTGGTTTGGTCTTGCATCTCCTGTTACATCTGCTACTTTAAGCGCTACAAAGTCATTGTTAACCACATCTGAGTTTACTCCATTAAGATCTAACTGATCCATAAATGGCCAAGGGTTATACTGATTGTTGAATGTCTGGTTAGCATCTACAAATTTCCACGACTCAGAATTAGCAAACCCGTCAGTTATTCCTAATATCAATTTCCTAATCTCAACAAGATCCGCCGCAGATACAGACTGGCTACCATTCGCATCAGCTGCAATCACTTTATAAGGGCTATCTAAGAACCTTAATCCTAGGATATGTCTCTGTATATAAACGATATCAAGAGTAGATACCCCATTTATGTAGTCATCAGTTTTATCAGCTGAGATCACATAATCTGTGTTAGTAGGTACATCTGTAAAGCTATAGCTACCAGAATTATCAGTAGCTATCATAGTTTGTGTGCTTGGACTCATATTCTCAAGCATTACCATCGCATCTACTACTGCTTCGTTATACTCTGTAGAGATAAGACCTGAGATTAAAGCTGCTCCATCCATGATATCATCACAAACATCACCATTAGATTGTACTTTGATAGTTGTAATACAGAAGTCAGTATTACCAAATGGATCTGTTACGTGTATCTCCACTTCATTGATACCTAGATCAAGACAATCAAAACTATAGTTACTCGTAGGAGTCTCACTAGATCCTCTAGGTCTCATTGCAAAATCCAAGATGTTATCAGGACAGTTATCAAAACTGTTTCTATCAAAGTCTACTGCCCAAATTTCTACTTGACCATTGTCCATTACTACCGTAGTGATTCCTCCTAAGCAATATGGTGTAGGTTCTACATCTTCTTCTACAGTGAAATCAAAAGTACAAGAAGAAGTATTATCACATCTATCTTGAGCAGTCCATACTATGCTATGCGTACCATATCCTAAAGTTCCTTCGAATGATGTTCCTACAGATCTTGCACCTCCATCAACTGCATAAGTCACGATCATCTCTTCTAATGAATTACAATCATCAGTGAATGCCGTATTGATAGTTACTCCAACATCGCAAGCTCCTACTAGAACTTGATCAACAATCTCAGCACATGCATTAGCCGCAGGAGCTACGTCATTGTATACTTTTATTACCTGTACAAATGTCTCTCTGTTATTTGAGTTAGCATTGAAATCACACCAGTCTATCACTGTCCAAGTCCTAACAACTTTAAGACATGCACCTTCTGTGAAGTTAAAGTACTGGTCATCATGAGTCACTGCAATCATAGAGCAATCACTATCATTATAGCTTGGTCTACCAAACTTTGAGATATCTGGACTCAAATCATCATCACTACCACAACCATCATGCTCAACAAACTCTGAAGGCCATACGATGTTCGTTATAGGTGAAACTATCTCTATGTTTTGTGTGTGACTTAGTGTCGCCTTACCATCTGCAGATACAGCTGAGAATGTTCTTGTAAGTGTACCATAGCCACAGCTATTTAAGCTTCCTCCATCGCTGAAAGTAACTACGGGAGCACCACACTCATCAGTTGCTGTTGCCATACCTAATGTCTCTGCACTAGTATCTGCACCACATGCTAGATTAAGCGCGTCTGCTGGAAGATTATCCCATGCTAGCTTTGATCTACCCCATACTGCTGCTTCTACCATACATGTATTATAGTTTCCACTTTCATCAGTAACTTTTAAGATGATCATATTTCCTTCTCCGATATCATCACAGTCAAAATCTATATACCCTTTGTAATCAGAATCAGGCTCATCCATTCTCCTAACCTCATAGGTAATATCAGTACACAGATCATAACTTCCATCATCAAAAGATTCTGCCCAAACTCTTGCTTTATTTTGACTTGTCAACGTAACAGTTGTATGCTCGTCACATATAGGAGTTGGAGGAATATTTTCAGTAACTCTAACATCATAATTAAAAACAGTTGAATTACCACATTCATCAGTAACAGTGTATTGAATCCACGCACATCCAAAAGCAAGTCCATTGTTAATAGTATAAGTACCATCGGCATTTCTTACTACTCCATCAGTAACAAATAAATCTGGATCGATTCCAGCTTGATCTTCGCAATCAGCTAGTACTCCTGCATTATAATATGAAATGGTATAGTCCCAATCATTACACTCAAATATGACTGATTGCTCAGCTGGAATTACATCATAGGATGCTACTTTGCATGTCCAAGGATCATCAGCAATAATGTCAACTAAATCCGGCTTAGTAACAATCGGTGGACTATCATCTACTACTTTTATAATTTGATAGAACTGACATATCTGCTCACTATCACACCAGTTAAGCACAGTCCACTGCCTTAACATCTTAAAGTTCTTATCACAAGATCCTACTGTTATTCTAGTGTCAGAGAAAGTTGCTTGTACTTTACAGTAACCTTCTGAATCTGGGTATATAGAATTACCATCTAGTGTAGGTGCTCCTGTATAACTAACATCTGGTATCCCATCTCCATCAGCATCCCAATCTAGATTACCATCTCCGTCAGAGTCCACACATTTAAGTTCATCCATTTCACCTGGTGCGTTGTTCCAGTTTCTTGGGCGCATTAGTCCCATACTGTCATCAAGATTATCACAATCCAAATCTGCTTGTGTAAAATTGATAGTATAAGTACAAGTCTCAGAAAGGTTTCCTTTCATATCTCGTATTGCGTATGTAATAGTTCTAGTAGCTACTGGCCCTGAATCACATCCGTTATCTTCTAATTTATTGTCAATCACTATTAGTTCTAGTGGAGTACCACAGTTATCGCTTGCCATCGCATCTCTCACTGGATCAAAGAATGGTTCAGTTGCATTACATCCAATACTGATGCTTGCATCACAATCACCTATCTGAGGCTTGATTTTATCTTCTAACAATATCTCTCCCCAACAAGAATTATCTCCTGAGAATACAGATACCTTTATTTTTTGTCCAACATAGTCGCAACTAAGTGGATTTCCTATTTCGTTTCCTGCTTCGTCTTCTATTTTTAAGTAGTAATTACAAGTTGCACCATCGCCACTTCCTTCAAGCATCATGTCTGGTGTAATCCTTGCTTCGCAATTTTGGTCTAATGAGATCTGTATTAAATCATTACAACTTAATGGACAATCTCCTGGAGCAGCCATTACTGTAAATTCTTGAGTACAGCATTCTGTTTCATCATCTGCTGTTCCTGGCAATGAGCCTTCATCTGTAACACAATATAATCTTGTTACTAAAAATCCTTCATCAGTAGGTGTTACAATGTCATTTGAGGTTACTGTAATGTTTGTACCAGCTACAACATCTATTGCATTACAAGCCATAAGGGCTGCTGCATCTTGAGCATCTGGTAAGTCATCTAAACTTGTAGCCGTCATATCAGCAAAACAAGAAGCATCACAATCGAGTGTGAAATTAACAGCTGCTGGGGCATTAATAAATGCTACACATTCAGTACTATTTTCAGGTGAATTACAACCTGCTTCAGTAACTGCCGAAATTGTTGCTCCTGTGAATGCTGTATCGTCATTATAAAGAAGACAAAGTTGTCCAGTTATCGTTGTATTCATATCATCTCCAGGATTCCCTAAACAAAGAGTATCAGGATATGATGGTGCCATTCCTGATCCATAAGTTGGTAATGTCTGGATTGCTGCAGGATCAGAAATCGTATACGCCGCATTATAACCAGTGATGTTAACACATAAGAAATAAGTGTCATCAAAATTATCTGTAATAGTATAGTTGTCTATTGAAACATTACATAGAAGATCCTCTCCACAATTGTTAAATAGTGTAACATCTGGATCTCCATCTAATGCCATATCTTCTGCAGCTGAGCCACTTGCCGCATCCCAAACTCCTACGTAATAGTAACCATCCATAGATAAATCACCTACTGCCATTACATCTATCGTATCAGTACTATTGATACCACATTGCACAAAGGTTAGTTGTGCGCTTGAATCACAAGCTACAGTTGCAGAATGATATATAGCCCAAGCAACGTCCTCTTCATGATCGACTTGGATCCCGAAAGTTCCTGAGTTTTGTGGTACTAAAAATGATGACCATGATATTGACTCATTTGTCTGAGGATTAGCAGGTGTCACTGCGTTGCCATTAGCATCATAGCATACCTGACCAGATAAATCTATTGTAAGACTGTCCATTGATCCTTCTGCTGTAGTAGGAACGTCATAAGTACACTGATCAAAATCTGTTAATGTAGTTTCTAGCGATACACCACAAGCTCCAATTGTCGGAAATGTAGGTGATGATATGCACATATTAGTACAGAGATCTTGACTAAATCCGATACTGGGGAAGAGCGCTAACATAAGCACAACTAATCCAACACTTCCAGCACTCTGTATGGCACGTTTTGTAAAATTCTCGACTCTCATGAGACTATTCGGTTTTAATGATAATTTCAAATTCATAGTATTTAAGTAATAGCCTAGATTACTAATCCTACTTAGATGGGAAACCGATTGGAAATTTTATAAAAGAGAGCCTGACGATGGGGAGGTAAGGCTTAGTTAATTATTCTTTCGTTTTGTATTTATACTAGCTGGTGATCGAGTGCAAACTTGATGAGGTTTACTGTGTTCCTCACACCTAGTTTTCTCATAATGTTTTTTCTGTGTACGCCAACTGTTTGGTCGCTGATATATAGCTCACCTGCTATTTCTTTATTGTTCATTGCTTTTGCAATCAGACCAAGTACTTCATGTTCTCTCTTAGTCAGCTTCTGTCTGATCAAAAACCTATCTTCTATTTTGTGACCACCGTTGTTACCATTTTGCAGTCTTCTTGGTGGTGGTGTGATGTGGAGACCTTTGGAGATAAATGTCTTACCCTCCAATAGATCCAAAACACATTGACTTAACTCATCAGAACTATTAAGCTTTGAGTAATATCCATCAGCTCCGTTCTGCAATGCTTCCTTGACAAATTTGAAATCTGTGTATGATGACATGACACAAATTTTTAAATCAGGAAATTGTTTTCTCAGGCGTGGAATTACACTTAATCCATTTTCATCTGGGAGATTTAACTCCATGAATATTATGTCTACACTTTGATTTTCTACTAATTCAAAAATATCCTCAGCACTTCTGGCGAGGCCCGCGATACTTATATTGAGTTCTGGATGGCGATTGATTATACAGGTGATTCCTTCTGTAAATAATCTCTCAACATCAGCAATTACTAGTCTAGTAATTTCCATTAATCATGTAATGTTTAGCAATTAAGCAATGTAAAATTCGTAATAGATAAATCTATTCTTCCTTCCTAAAGCAAAATAGATGCCAAAAAGACTTTCAAAAATCTGTCTCAGAGGTACGATATGGCATCAATAACTTTAGTCTCTTCATTAGTAGTCAATGCAAAAACGAAACCTGGTTGGATTGCAAAAGCACCATACTCACCTTGCTTGTTGACGGCTAAATAACCTACTTGGAGGTCTTTGTAACTCTGTTTCTGTATGATACGCATTACAGCTTCTTTACATGCGTCGGCTGGAGATAAGCCATTTCGCATCAGTTCTACGATCAAAAAAGAGCCTACACTTCGCAAGACTGCCTCCCCCATTCCAGTGGCTGTAGCAGCGCCAATTTCATTATCAACAAATAATCCTGCACCAATAATCGGACTATCCCCTATCCTCCCTGGCAACTTATAGGCTAAACCACTAGTTGTGCACGCTCCACTTATGTCTCCTGCCCCGTCGATGGCAATCATCCCGATTGTATCATGGAGCTCTATATTCACTTTAGGCTTATACTCCGAGGTTTTAAGCCATTCTTTATAGTCTTCCTTTGATTTTTCTGTGAGAAGCTCTTCTTTCTTGAATCCTTGAGATAAAGCAAATTGTAGTGCACCATCTCCAGAAAGCATAACATGAGGCGTTTCATCCATTACTTTACGCGCTACTGCAATTGGATGCTTTATGTGTTGTAGATAGGTCACCGCCCCGTAATTACCCTTACTGTCCATTATACAGGCATCTAGGGTAACATTGCCTTCTCTATCTGGACGCCCTCCATAACCTACTGATTGATCATTAGGGTCTGCTTCTGGTATTTGCACTCCTACTTCTACAGCATCTACTGCAGTCCCTTTATTTTTTATAACATCAAATGCCGCTTGATTAGCCGCTTGATTATTCCAAGTTGATATTACTAAAGGCAATTTCTCTTGCGCATCTGATGATTGCGAAAGTAATTTTGAATTTGCAGCTAACATTTTATCTCCCGAATTACATGCCGATAAGATTGCAGTAGTTGATACTCCGAGGGCTGCAGAGGTTTTTATAAAATCTCGTCTTTTTATCATTACATTAGTTATAGCTCAGTTAAGGTAGTAAATATATTTTTCAAATACCAATATCATTAATAACCATAATCAGGTAGAAACATTTGACAGTTCTCTTAGTTAAATTACTCGGCTTTTTCATCAGGTTATTCGGAATAAACAAACTGAAGTATCCTTCAGTCATTCTCTATGGGTTACTTAGGTTTTATAGAAATGGAATAATAGAAGAAAACCTCAAGCGAAGTTTCCCTAATAAAGGCATTGCAGAAATAAAAACACTTAACAAAGCTTACCATCATCACCTTAGCAATGTTATTGCTGAGACCTTGCAAGGCTTCTCAATGTCTCAAGTAAATTTAGCAAAGCAGTTTAAAATTAAAAATGCTGACCTAGCAAATGAGTATTTTGATAATGGCCAATCTATAATTTTAGTCCTTGGGCATATCGGTAATTGGGAGTGGGGACAAGCCATTGTATCACACTATCTAAAACATAATTGTGTAGGCGTCTATAAGCCGTTGTCTAACAAATCTTTCAATGAATATATTCTATCAAAAAGATCTCAATATCGTGTAAGGTTACTACCGCAAAAGCAACTCTTAAAATATCTTATATCGCATAAAGATGAAATCAACGTTTACATTTTTATTGCAGATCAATACCCTCCTGTAGAACCTAGAGTGAAGGTTAACTTTTTGAATCAAGAAACTTATTTCGATAGTTCTGTTGAGAAGATTGCTATCAAATATCGATTGCCTGTGCTCTATGCTGATATAGCTAAAGTGTCTCATAATGGTTACGAAACAGAATTGATAGAAATTTACAAGGGTATCGACGAATTTAAAACTCCTACAATTACTGAACGATTTGCAGGAATGCTTGAAGGTAATATTCTAAGGAATCCTTCTATTTGGTTGTGGTCGCATCGTCGTTGGAAGTAGTTGCTCCTAATCAGTAGGCAGACTACAATTATTCCTTGACTAACTTGTGTACCGTGTATTCAAACCCTGATTCTATCAAGATATGATACAAGCCTTTAGCTAACTGTTCATTTAAGTCGTACTGAATAAAGTTTTGTCCTGCTGGATAAACATTTGTACTGCTTGTAACTAGACTTCCATTCGGAGCATATACTCTGAAGGTTGTCTCC
>CALFUQ010000284.1 GCA_937929885.1 uncultured Saprospiraceae bacterium | reverse complement strand
CTTGTATTTGTTAATCTAAACAATACTTAACAATACTTAATTTAAATCAAGCAACTACTTCTGCGAATGCATGCTTCTAGCAAAACAAAGGAATATCTTGCTACCAAGAACAGATCTCCAAATTTCTCTAACAAAACCTTAGTTGTCCATATGCAATTTAAAGATCAATCAGTTATTATCACAGGAGCGAGCTCAGGTATTGGCAGAGCTACTGCACTAGAATTCGGCAGAAGGGGAGCTAAAGTAATCGTCTCTGATATTCAAGAAAAAGCAGGAGAAGAAACTGCTGGTGCTATTAAAGCCAATGGTGGTCAAGCGATCTTCATAAAAACAGATGTAAGTAACGACAAAGAAGTACAAGCTCTAGTGAGTCAATGTATTGATCATTATGGAAGGCTAGACAATATGATAAATAATGCAGGAGTCGGAGAAGGGTTTCAATTTTTCGAGGCAATCACAGACGATCAATGGCATAAGACAATTGCTATAAATCAAACGGGTGTATTCTACTGTATGCGGGCTGCGCTAAAAGTTATGAGAGAACAAAAAAGTGGTAACATCATCAATACCGCCTCTGCAGCGGGGACTGGATCAGCACCGAGAATGGGCGCTTATGCTGCAAGCAAACATGCAGTAGTCGGGATGACGAAAACAGCCGCAGTTGAATATGGGAAATATGGAATCAGGGTTAATGCCATATGCCCAACGGTCATCGAAACTCCTATGGGTGATAGCTACCTATCCGATAACGAGGAGATCGCAGCCATGATGCAAAACTCAGTCCCTATGAAGCGCTTTGGAAAGGCGGAAGAAGTTGCCAAAACTATTTGTTGGTTATGTGGGTCTGATGCAAGCTACTTGAATGGAGTTGCTTTACCCGTCGATGGAGGATTTACCGCTTAAATGAAAAAGAAAAATTAAGTATGTCAGAAACAGAGACAAACACAACTTTACAAATTACACCTAAGAAAGATTATACTATTGTACAAATAGATAATGGAAAAGTAAACGGTATCACTACTCAGTTATTAGCTGATCTGAAAACTACTTTTTTAGAATTAGATAAAGACGAAAGCACGAAGGGAATAATCTTAACTGGCAGACCTCATTGCTTCAGCGCTGGAATCAATGTAAAGGCATTAGCCCTATCCTCCACTGAGGAGGTAAGCGAGTTTTGGTTACAATACCATCTTGGATTACAAGCAATGGTTCGTTTTTCAAAACCATTTGTTTGTGCAATCACAGGCTACTCTCCTGCAGGTGCTACTATCTTAGCATGTACTGCTGATTATAGGATCATGGGCCAAGGAGAGAAACATAAGATAGGCATGCACGAGTTTAGAATGTCCATGCAAATTCCAGAGCTACTATGTGATATCTATGCATACGTAATGGGAGAAAAGCAGGCATGGGAAGCTGTGCAAAAAGCTCAATTGTTTTCAAGTGATGAAGCGGTAGATGTAGGATTAGTAAATGAGTCCATAGCAGTAGAAGATGTGTTACCGAGAGCGGAAGCATATATGAAAACGCAGGTAGCTGTTTATGATAGAGTCTACAAAAACTCAAAGCGATTCTTCAGAAAAGGTCTGCTAGATATTGTCGATAGAGACTTTACACCCATGCTTAAAGAAATAGCTGCAGATGCCGAGGACCCTAGAGCAAAGATGATGATGCAAATGTTTTTAGCTAGTCTTAAAAAGTAGTTCCTTTCTACTTACCTATTCTTGCGGCTCTTCTAATCTCTTTTAGCTTTTCACGTTTGGTCGTGGTCCATTTCTCTGTCCCTGCACTATAGGCAATAGAACTTAATTTGCTTGCATTCTTGAACACAAATTTTTCTTGCTCTTCAGGATAGGCTTTACCTAGCTCCTTTAGCGTCCACCCTACCCCTCTCTGCACATAGTGGGTTTTGTCTCGAAGCAAAGGCTCTACCAAATTGACAATAGTCTCAAACGGCAAATAGTGCTTCCTACTTGATGCATAATAAAGTAACCCTACGATACTTTGTCTTCTGTGCCATAAGTTTGGAGAGGTATTCCATTCCTTATAAGTTGGCAAAATTAATGAAGCATCATACTCGACTAACTGACCATACACCTTAGCGATTTGATCACATGTTTCCCACCTAATGATTTTATCTTGCCAAAGTCTGATTATAGGCCATGATGATAGCATGTAATCTCTGTTTTTAATATGATATTCCAGAAAGTATAAACAAAACATCTCTGTTCTGAAATCATCAGTATTTACGTAGATATAATCCCAAATATCTAGTTGCTTCTTAAAGTCTAAATTCGAAAAACTAAAACCTTGATTAAATGCTTTACGCTGCAACGGAATAGTTTTACCTGCCTTTGAAGTTATTAGCTCGATTGTTTTAAGATGATTCTTCATTCTCTCTTATAAAACGCAGCTACGCTCTCACATATTTATTAGGAATATCTTCCCAGCTATTACATTTTTTTTCTACCTGCTTTATGAAAGTTTTATAAACAGCTCTAGCTGTAAACCCTTGATCAGGAAAATGTTCTCGTAATGTTTCAGCTAAAGCTTTTCTAATTTGATCTTCTAGATGATCGATTACTTCTACTGTTTGTATTTTAGCCATTTATTTATTTATTTATTTATTTGGAAACATGTCCATGCAAAGTTTTATCTATTAATTTATGATTTGTGTTTACCTGGCTCCCAATTTGCAGAGAGATGTTCCTGAGCAAACTGTAAGGGTATATCTTCTAACTGTGTTGCCATAGAATCATTCCATCGATTTAAAAAACCAAAGATCGAAACAGTAGCTGCTATCTCTACAATTTGTCCTTCAGTATAATATTTTTTTAAAGCTTCATGATGCTCTACTGTTACCTGATTAGGAACACTCCCTGCTGCTAGAGCAAAATTTAGTGCTGCTCTTTCTTCTTTTGAAAACAAGTCTGATGTTTGGAACTCCCATACCTTTTGAATCTTCTCGATCGACACACCATTCTTATGAGCGGCATGTGCAGTATGTGCTTGGCAGTATCTGCATCCAGCAGCATTACTTGCTACATTGGCGATTAAATCTTTTAAGTAGCCTGGTACCTCTAGGTGACTATTTTTCTTTGCTTGAAGAGACCACTTCATATTCTTTAGCATGAGCTTAATACCTGTCCATGCAGAAGTATTTGTAGAAGAGAAACCTTTTATATTCGCAAAAAGCATAGAAAATGCACCAAGAATATTTGGCTTTTTGCCCATAGCATCTAAGCTACTTGGTGCAAAACCCATTGCCTTAGTTGCTTGTTGTAGTATGAGTTCGTATTCTTTCATGATTTTCAAGTTACACAGAGTAACTCAAAAATTATGATTTTAATTTGCGTTTAAAACCTTTCCATTGTCTGAAGTTTGGACATTAATAGCTGGCATGCCTCGATAGCTTATTTCAGAGTCATCATTGACAGTACCATTTAATTCCTTGGTGCATGTTATCTCTAATTCTGAATCATCATTTACTGTCGCATTTACAACTGCAGCCTTAAAAGAAAAAGCACTTATTTTACCATCATCATCGATCATAGTATTCAGTATTTCTGAAGATCCTTCTAAAGTTAATTCGGCTGAGTCGTTAACTTTAAATTCAAGTTGGTCAGCAGTAAATTTTACTTTTCCTCGAGTATCATCATCTAACGCTAGTTTTGCTAAATTTGGCAATTGAATATTCACTTCAAAGTTGTCATTTCTATAATTCCCATCTGCTATTGATATAAATAGGGTGCCATCACTAACACTTGTAAGCAGTTGATCTTGAAGATTGTCATTAACCCTAACCTCAACTATCTGAGTGTTATTATGAGTGATATTTACGGACAAACTAGATTCAGCAACAATTTCTGTAAATCCTGGTAAGTCACGAGTCAGCGTTATAATGTTGTCTGATCCGTTGAATCGATCATTGCTTTTACTACAGCTAGTAAGTAATACAAAAGCCATCAATAATAGGTTTAAAAAAATAGTATTAGTGTTCATTTTATATAATTTTAGATTTTTAAGAATAATTGAATTCAAAGTATTAGGGTTACAGATTATTAGTTAGCATCCTTGATTTTCCCTATACCTGTCACACCCACATCAATATTAGGTTGGCCTTTATAGTATATATTCCCTATACCTGTCAGTTCCCCTTTCAGTGATTTATTACAAGTAAGCTTAGTATTTCCTATTCCATTTTGTTCTATGTCGCAGGATTCTACCTTTAAGTCAAAAGCCTCCAAAGGTCCAACACCTGATTTATTAAGGCGCAGTTTATTTACAGATCCTTCTAAAGAAAAACTTGCGACACCATAATGATTTAACTCTAGTTCTGCAAGGTCATAGAATCCTTCCATTCTAGTCGAACCAACTCCTCGCTTAGTGACTTCTCTGATAGTAGGCATAGTGATAATCAACTCAACATTTATGTTATTATAACTCTGGTTATCCATGGTTATCTTCAGCGTTTTGTTATTGACCTTGGTGTGTATATTGTCAAGAATATTTGCATTTGCTATAACTGAAACTTCATGTTTGTTACCTTGAAGTATTTTAGTTTTGTAGAGACCTTCAATCACAATATTTTCAAAGCTTGATACTGACCTTTCTTCCTCTATAATTTCAGAAGAGCCTACAATTAAGTTTTCAGAGCAGCTCGATATCACTACTAAGGTTACTGCTAACAGAATGTAGTATAATTTGATTGTTTTCATGACTAGTAGATTTTGTGGTTAGTTAATAATTATGTTTACGGACATACCTATCTAGATGCAAGTGATTACAAGACACTTGGTGATGCTCGATAAATCTTTCCTTTTCAATTTTTACTACCGCCGATAATATCGGAGGTGTATTAGCTAGAACTCTATTCTATAATTTATAAATGGGATTAAACCATTCTGTCTGGCTGTTACAAACTCTCCATTAATAGGATTGTAAAATCTACCAGCAACATTCTTTCTGTTAGTTACATTTTGCAGATCAGCACTAAAAGTATGAGTTGCACTTTTTGCATTTATCTTATATGATATCCCAAGATCTAATCGATAATAGGCTGGCCTCCTAATATCGTTAAATCTCAATCCATCTCTAACTGTAGTGCCAGTCAGCCTTGACTCTTCTTCTAAGATCGGTGATGTTCTCAAACCTCCTACATAATTAAATTTCCCATTCAGCCCAAAGATATTTTTGGAGCGATTACCTACAACCCATTCTTTACCTCCAAGAAGATTCGTCACAAAATTAGTAGCATACCTGGTGTTAAACTCTCTTCCATCAAGTGTCTTAAATTTAGAGTCAAAGATCGAACCTGTAGTCATGAAGTAATATCCTCTGCTGAATGACTTTTCAAGGGTAAGATCTATGCCATAGTTTTTGCCAGTACCCTCTGAGGCTAATTCTGCACCATCTAGATCATTGTTAAAAATTAGATTGAAAACATTACTAGTATTTAATGTTGAGAAAAAACTATTGGGTTTAGTCCCTACAGGGATATTATACAAGTATTGATAGTACACCTCACTCTTAAATCTTAAACCATTATTTAGACTCATATCATAAGCTCCTACCAGGTGAAGTGCTTTAAGCATAGGTAGATTGAAGTTTGGGCGTATACGCTTGTCATTAAGATTTTTTCTTTCAATATGATAAGTTGAGACGTGCTCTGGTTTAGAATAGAGTCCAGATGAAATGCTAAAACTTTGATTTGGTTTAAATTGATATATTAATGCGAATCTTGGATCTATACCTGATGTATTATTTAAGAAAAAGTGAGATATATTTATACCAGAATTTAGCTCCCACTTTTCACTAATTCTATATTTCCATTGTACATAGAAATCTAGTAGTTGTGAACTTCCATTATTTGCTAAAAAAGTTAAGAGTTGGTTATTCTCTGCTTGGGAGCTAAAATCATAATCAAATTTCTTATGCCTTAATGAGTAACCTGCTCTAACTGTATTCTTTGCATTTAGTTTAACATTATACATCATGTTAAAAGCAGTATCGAACTCTCTAAAATCTGAAACGTCGATTACCTCAGGCAGAAAATTCTTTTCAGGATTTAGCTCTATCGTCTCATCATTAAAGGCCCAAATAGAACTTGCGAGAGATGTACGTAAGTAACTATTATCGTTGATAACATAGTTGTGTGTCAATCCAATGATGCCCATCCCTTGTGTTTGAGTAAATTCTTGTAGCTGTGATGAGTCAATAAAGTTAGAAGTGTCAGCTTGCATTTCTTCTAGGACACTATTGTAACCTCCGAGTCCGAATATTGAAAACACACCTGCTTTTTTAGTTGGTATATTTAATTTAAATGAGAAGTCTTGAAAAGTAGTTATTTCACTTTCAACAGTAGAGATCATTTTTTGTACTAAAGCAATGGTGGAGTAACGATAGTTTACTAAGTAAGATGCTTTTGATCCTTTTTTCAGATATCCCTCTGAAGAAGCTTCGATGCCTAGTGTGCCTATTTGGAAACTATGCTCTCTCTTCTCATTATTGCCTCTTCTAAGCTTTAAATCAAATACGCCACTCAAGGCATTACCGAATTCAGCTGGAAAAGCGCCTGTATAAAAATCAGAATTTGATAGCATACTTGCATTCAACATACTGACACTTCCTCCACCACTCCCTAAGTCACTAAAATGATTTGGATTTGGAATCTCTATTCCTTCTAACCTCCACAAGAGGCCTTTAGAAGAGTTGCCTCTTATCACGATTTCGTTGTCGATATCATCACCATTTCCTGTTACACCTGCAAAATTCAAAGCCATACGCGCTGGATCTGATACTGCAGCAGCAAACCGCTTTGCTTCTTCTACAGAGAATGATCGCGAACTTGTGGTTGCCATATCATTTAAGGGCTTATCGGTATCTTGTTTAGCAAGGATCACTACTTCTTCCATTTTTACAGTGGACTCTTTGAGTTCCACATTCAAGAACACTTGCTTACCTGTTGTTACTTGGATTTGTCTGATGACCCGAGGTTCGTATCCTAAGTATTCAACTGCAATATCATATCTGCCCACTTTTAAATTCTCCAATCTAAAGTTGCCATCCAAATCAGTACTGCCACCTATAAGTGGTTCAGAATTTAAGACTACGACATTGGCACCGATAAGTGGAGTGTTACTATCTAGGTCTATGATCATGCCTTTGATCGGTTGTCCGATCGGAATGTCTTTCTTTAATACCAATTGACCGCCTATTGATTTAAATACTAAACTATTTTTCTCGCATAGTTTTGCTATTCCATTTTCTAAGGATCCATCATGATTGAAATCGATCTTTTTATCAAGGTCTAAATTGCCATATGAAAACTGCAGGTCATAATTTTTACTGATATCTGAGAGAATAGATTCGATTGTAGAATCTTCATAACTAAGGCTAACCTGTTGGTCAGGTATTGATTGAGCTGTCGCAAGGCTGGTCATTAACCAAGCCAATACTAGTGTAAATAAACGCTTCATTTGATTAGGGCTTCTTTATAGAATTATTAGGGTTAGGACAAAATAATTCTTCATGATTTACAGTAAATTTTGCTAGGGGATAATTTGTGATCTCGTTAGTGTTATACCTACTCATTACTTACAATCTTTGATGTTAATAATATCTGAGCTATTTCTGGATTCAATACTCAGATCGTAAGTAAACTTTAATACTTCGATCACATCATTGTATTTCGGATCTTTAAAGTTGCTGGTGAAAACACAATCATTACCATTAAGCTTTAATTCTATTTCTCTATCAAAGTATGCTTCAATTGTCTTTATGACTTCTTCTATTTTATCATTTTCGAATTTCAGTTCTTTAGTTTTCCATGCTATTGCGTTCTCGTTTTTGAATGGAAGTAATTCCGTTTTATTTTGATTACTAGAATGTCTAATCATATTGCCAGGCAGGAGAATAGTGCTTTTTTGATCAGCTCCATCAAAAGAAACCTTCCCTTCGTACAGACTCACTTCTGTCAGTTCATTTGATTTAGCATTAATATTAAACTTAGTTCCTAAAACTGTTGTCGTCGTATTATTACTTTTTACTACAAAAGGGTTAGCTGCATCATGACTTACATCAAAGAAAGCTTCTCCATTTAGGTTGACATTTCTTTGCCCTTCTTCTTCTAGATAAGCTATTTGACTGTTTTCATTTAGGTAGATCAACGAACCATCAGGAAGGGTGATATCCAATGTTTCATTCGTATTTGTGCTATAACTAATTTTCTGGCCATTAGCATCAGACAACAAAAACCAAGAACAAGCTGCTAAGACTAAAAGTGAAGCAGCAATTGATAATGGTCTTCTCCAAATCGGAATAGTTTTAGGGATATTAGGGTTAGTAGTTTTTTTTGTTTTGACATGGAGCTTAGATGAGATATTACTCCACGCGTCCTTTTCATTGACATTGACGTCTTCTTTGTAATGTTTAGCTTTATCCCAACTTGCTTTTAGTTTGTCCTTCAACTTTCTATTGGTAATATCAGAGGATTCCCATTCACTTAAAACCTTCTCTTCTTCACTGCTTAGCTTTTCTGAGAATTGCTTAATGATAAGTGATATGTATTTTTCTTGATTCATTATTGATGTCTGTCTATATTCTTTACGATAATATGGAAGGAAGCCCCCATGCTTAACTAAAAAAAAATAAAAATAAAATGGATTTAAGGGCAGAGCTTATAACTTTCAAGGCCTTAGTTATCTGATTCTCAATGGTTTTAGGAGATATCATTAAGGATTCAGCAATTTCCTTATGGGACATTTTTTCGAACCTGCTTAAGACAAAGATCTCTCTGCAGCGATCAGGAAGGCTATCTATCGCTGCATCTATTTTTTCCTTTAACTCATCATGCTCCATCTGTGAATGATCCTCGATAGGCAATTGCACATCATCTAACTCGACTATAGCAGGCTTCTTTTTCCTTAGATTGTCAATACAGCGATTCCTGACCATTATTGCAAAATAGCCAGCAACCGTAGTCTCCTTAAGTTGACTACGATTACCCCATAGCTTGATTAAGCAATCTTGGACTACATCTTCTGCCGCTGCTTGATCGTTTAGGATCCGATTAGCACTTATCACTGAGTTGCGATAGTTTGTATCGAAAAACACCTTAAGGTCATTATGTGTCTCTATTTTCAAGCTTTATTATTTATCCTTTAATCGTTTCTTTTCAATATTGATTCTGTAGAAATTTTTTCTTTTTTCTATAAAATTTACTGAATAGAATAGATATGCTGATGGAACAAAAAATAACCCTGCTAATAAGTAAGCATAAGTAGTGTCGATTTGAACTGTTCCTTGATCCTAATAGGCTAGCAAAATAATAGTTATCAATATTAGATTGAAGAAAGATATTTAATTCGAAAATCTCTCTTCACCAATACTCTAATTATAATCGTTCAATAAATCTATCAAAGACTGATCTTTCATGCTATTAGCCAATTCTAAACAGGTTAAACCACTTTCCATTTCCTTAATAAGTGGATCTGCTCCATTAGCTAATAGAAGCTTTACCATTTCCAAAAGGTCATATCGAATAGCTTCAGCTAGAGGAAGCGCCATGAACTCAGGATGTTGATAATTAGGATTGATACCTTCACTCAGATAGTACTTGACTAAGCTGAGATCATTCTCCTGTACTCCTTTAAACATATCTTTCCAATCACCTGCTGACATTTACTTAACCCAATAATCTATGACAGCAACATCATCTAACACAGGCTTGAGCACCTCTACGAATGCTTGATGATCTGGATGTGGTAGATAAATTTGTCTATCCGCTTCACTCTTAAATGTGACTAAGAAACAATGCGTCAACCCTTTGTTTAATCCTTCAGGACTATTGTTGATCCCCCACTCATAATCATGGATAGCGTCTATTTTCTTAGGCAGCTCATGAAATGCATCTTCCACCACTTTTACTTGTTCGGGAGTAGCTGTGTCAAGAAACTTAAACATTACAACATGTCGCAATAAGCTATCTGGTTTTACTTCTTCCAAGATTGCTGAGACTTTAGTTTTTGCTTCATCAGTGACAGATGCATTATTACAAGCTATTGCTCCGACGACACAAACAATTAGTAAATATTTGAATTTCATTTCTTTAATCTTTTTAATATGCAAACACTTCGTTTATAGTAATTGTAGTATCAAAACTACATCAATGAAAGTAATCAAAATAAAAATGTCGGATGAGAAATTTCAAGATTGAAACAAATGGTTAATTCAGTATTTGCTTTATTTTTTTGATAGCTTGCGCTAAATATTCTAAACTGATGAGACTCTTCCTTTTTATACCTTTTCTTATAGCATTTTTGAATTGTCATGATAATCCATCACTAGATAAGTCAACACTCCCATCTCCCGAAATAGCTGGGGATACTTTACAACATAAAACAGCAGTAGCAGAGCTTGATGATGCAATGAGAGAAACCTCGGGCTTGATGCTGGTTGGGAATGAATACTGGACCATCAATGATAGTGGTAATGATCCTGTCTTATATAATTTTGACCTTACCTCAGGAGAAGTTATTAAAAAGCTAGAACTACAAGGAGTCAAAAATCAAGATTGGGAATCACTAGCAAATGATGATATAAACATTTATGTAGGTGACTTCGGAAATAACAAGGGAGGTCGTAAGAATCTAACGATTTATAAATCCGAAATCACTCAACTAACCAATTCATCAATAACTAATCCTCAACCTTTAAACTTTAGCTACCCTGATCAAGATAAATATTACTCAGGCTATAATCACAACTTTGATTGTGAGGCACTTGTAAGTTATGGTGACAGCTTATACCTTTTTAGTAAAAACTGGTTAGATAGAAAATGTAAGCTGTATGGCCTTTCTAAAACAGGGGCAGAGCAAACAGCAAACCTCATCAATGAGTTTGATTCTAGGGGCACTATTACAGGTGCTAGTTTAGACAAAGAAAATCAATTACTCTATTTACTAGGTTACAACGGGATAGGTGTATACACTTCATTTATTTGGGTTATTTCTGATTGGGAAGGTTCTGATTTTTTTACGGGTAACAAAACCAGATATGAGCTTATGATAGACAGACAGACAGAGGGTATTTTAGTCGATACCGATGGAAGTCTACTTATCTCTGCGGAGTCAAACAGAGGTGGGCATCCTTCGCTATATCGGGTCCCTATTACTCAATAGTCTTATGGTGAATTATTTATATTAATCAAACCTTGATGAATAGAAGTCTACTTTTCAAGCCATTGGAAATGATAAAAAATAAGATGTGAAAATTATTGAAATCAGGTTATTTGTATACGATAAAACTG
>CALFUQ010000283.1 GCA_937929885.1 uncultured Saprospiraceae bacterium | reverse complement strand
GCTGTAGAAAATAATCTTGCTTCGTACTCACCTGGAGTTAGGGGGTGGCCTGTGAATTCTACAGTTCCACTCCCTGGGATAACAGGTACCCAATCCCAATCGATATAGTCAGTATTATTTGCTGTTGGATTATATAAACCTATCCAAGCTTGTGTCTCATTACCAGCAATAGTGTAATCTACTGTGATTACATCATTGTTGCAGTTTGACTCTATCAGATCAATGCTACCTGCACTTTCTAAAAATACTTCTATAGAATCTGTAGAACTACATAAAGTAAAAGCATCTGTTACTGTCACTACATACATACCTGGATCATATACATTAGGTGTTCTAGAAGACGAGACAAAATTATTTGGCCCATTCCATAGATACATTTCTCCACTCGGGAGCGCTGTAAGTTTTACTTCTGAATCTTCACAAGTAAAGCCTCCATCACTTGACAAAGTTATCTCAGGAGATGCGTCCAGAGTAAACTGTTCACTTTCACAGAGTATATAACCACTAGTAGAATATAGCCTAGCTTCATATGTGCCACCACCAAGAGGGTGATCACTAAAAGTTATTGTACCTGATCCAGGTATGTTAGGTACCCAGGCCCAGTCTTTATGTGCACCATTTGCTCCACCAATTTCATAAAGACCTATCCATGCTTGAGTTTCTGATCCATCTATAGTATAATCTACTTGTATGTCTTCAGTCTCGCAGCCCACATTAATACCAGTTATAGCTCCAGCACTCTCTAGTATGACATCGACAGAAAGATATTCGTAGCAGCCATTATTAAAGTCAAAAATCGTAAGGTCATATGTGCCTGGCACACTTACGGAAGGAGTTCTAGAAGAGCTAACATAATTGTTAGGTCCATTCCAAGTATAGCTTATACCAGCTGGTAGGGCAGTTAATTGTACTGAGGTATTCTCACAAGTTATAGGACCATCAACAGTTGCAGATGGATTAGTTATGCTATTTACAGTCACTACAGATTGTGCTGATTGGGTGCAATCATTGCTTCCAGTAATCTGTACTGAATAAGTATTAGCTGTGTGTACATCTATACTGTCAGTCGTAGGCCCATTACTCCATGCGTAATCAAAATCTAGATCTCCACATAATGATATGTCAGTAAACTTAGAATAGCCTCCAGTGTATATATCATCTCCAGAGTGAATAGAGTGGTCGTAATAAAGAGTCCCTGTGGATGATTTAGTACTAGTATATTGTACTACACCATCGAGTAAGTATTCTATGACAGTACCAGTTCTTCTTACGCAAAATGATGACCCTACATAAGATGTTGTACTGTTATATGGACTAGCTTCTGATACTCCATCCTCTCTTATTTGCATGAGGTATGGGTTAGCATGATCATGTCGAATCAAGATATAGATAGCAAAGTCAATAGATTGATAATTATTACTTAGATAGGGGTCGGTATTAAGACCTATCATATTTGCACTAGTAAGGTTGGCATCGTCTAGTGTAAAGCAAAGTTCACCATCACCAGTTATTCCAGTACCTCCTATACCATAAACATTAGCCCATCCTTCATTTATCAGTGGTCTCTGTGCTATAATATCAACATATGGTTCGCAGACTTGCGGATTAAGTGTGATGGTGTCACCATTACAGATTGTTTGATCTTCTAGTATTATCTCGGGTAAGGCATTTACGATGATTATATCATAAGCTTGAGCTTCACAGCTATTACCATCAGTATATGTGTAGGTTATAGTATGAGCTCCAACTCCTTCAGTAGAAGGATTAAAAGTGGATGATCCACTACTTCCTGACCATGAGTATGTACCACCTGTCGGTGATCCACCTGATAAGTTTATAGAACTGTCATCTATGCATGCATTGTCTATAGTAAGATTTAGACTTACTGCTGGACTTGCAAAAATTGTTTTAGTAATAATGTTTGAATATGTCCATGGACAATTGACATATCTTACTGCTCTTCTGTATTGAGTTGTGATAGTGATAGAAGGCGGATCATAATCTATAGTATTAGCTCCGTCTATATTTGTAAATGTTCCTGATGTTCCTTGTCTGGATTGCCATATGTATTGTACAGTTTGATTGAAGCAACCTCCACTAGCAGGTGTTCCGCTAATATTCGCTGGGTCAAAAGCACCACAGCTTGATTCATCACCTGACAAGACACCAGGGTCTTCGATATCTTCATGAACAGTTTTGATTACTCCATTGCCATATTGCCAATCACATTCTCCTCTTCTCACATGGAAGGCATAATGAGTAGTAACTGTGATCGGGTCCGGGTTGTAAGTGTCCATACCGATTCCTGATGTGATTAACTCCCAGGCATTCCAATCACCAGTAGCGCAGTCCTTAGTTTGTTTCCACCATCTGTATTCTAGATCACCGTTACATCCACCAGAAGTAGGGGTGGAGAAGGTAATAGGATCTGGGTCAAACCCTCCACAGAATTCTTCAGCTCCAGTGATTGTACCAATAGTCGAAATGTCTTCAGTTACGTATTTGAATATAAAATTTGATTTTATCCAATTTGGACTACCTGTGCAGCCTGATCTACGCGCATATCGTCGATACCGAGTAGAAATACTAATCGTAGGCGGATCATAAAATAGGTCGTCGGCTCCCGAGATTAAACTACCAGATCCCCATGAACTAGTTGTGCAATCTTGTTCCCATTTATACCATCTAACTTCTAACGCACCTCCACACCCTCCAGTTGGATCGGTTACACTAGATATGATGCTAGGGTCATAAGATCCACAAAACGTTTCATCTCCTGATACAGTACCTGAATCATCAAAGTTTACAACTACTTCCTTAAGTACCTTATTAGAGTATACCCATGTAGGATCACAGCCAGTTGTTCTCCTTGCTCTTCTCCAGTATTCAGTTGTCTGAGTGATAGGTCCTGGATCATACGATTCGCCTGCCCAGAAATTTGTCCATGAGGAGTTTGTTCCTGTCGCACAATCGATCGTTCTATAACCCCAGAGGTATTCTAATTCACCTCCACATCCTCCAGTTGGAAGGCTTATACTTGTGATCTCAGTAGGGTCATATCCTCCACAGAAACTTTCTTCGCCAGTAATATCTCCACCGTCTGTATCAGGTAATACTAATTCCTTAGTAATTACATTAGAGTATAAGTAATTAGGGTTACACTCAGATCTTACCCATAGCCTTCTATATTGAGTTGTGGTAGTTATTATTGGTGGATCATATTCTGATAGATTAGTAGTGCCATCTATATTACTCCAAGCGCTAAAACTGCTTGTAGAGCAATTAAGTTCTCTCTTTTGCCACAAACCCCAGTTAGTACCGCACCCACCTGATGGCTCACTAGTACTAGTAATATTACTGGGATCATAGCTGCCGCAAATTGATTCGTCACCATCAATTATTCCTCCATCAGTTAAATTTTGATTTACCGTTTTTATTATCGATGCTCCATATATCCAATCGCAACTTCCTCTTCGAGCATGATAAGCAAATTGTGTTGTAATGTTAATAGTAGCAGGGTCATATGTGCTTGAGTTGCTATTAGCTATCAAGTTCCAATCTCCCCATTCTTCTGTATCACAATCTTGTGTTCTCTCATACCATCGATATTCTATATCTGCACCACATCCGCCAGAAGGGAGAATAGTTATTGTGATTATACTTGGGTTGTAAGATCCGCACATTACTTCGGCTCCATCAATTGCTCCTAAGTCTGTAACATTTTCTACTACCGTTTTGTATATGAAATTAGATACCATCCAAGTACCATTTGTTCCAGGACATAATGATGAACGCCTAGCATATCGTCTATACCTTGTAGAAGCTGATATTGGACCTGGGTCATATGTCTCGTTGGTAGCTCCACTGATTACAGAACTAGATCCGTAACTGCCTGTTGCACAATCTTGTTCCCATTTATACCACCTGTATTCTAGCGTGCCACCACATCCTCCAGACGGTAATACATCGCTCATAATTATGCTAGGGTCATAAGTTCCACATGCACTTTCATCACCAAGAATCTGACCACCATCTGTTAACTCCTCAATGACTTCCTTAGTGATAGTATTAGAGTAGAGATAGTTTGGTTGACATTCGTTGCGACGATAGAGTCTTTTATATTGGGTGGTAGTCGTAATGACTGGAGGGTCGTATGCCATTTGCATGCTTGTTCCACTTATGTTGGTCCAAGGGCTATAAGTCTCAGTACTACAATCAAATTCTCTCTTTTGCCAAATTCCCCAGAAGTTTCCACATCCTCCAGAAGGTTCACTAATACTTGTAATAAGTGCAGGATCGTAACTTCCGCAAAAGGATTCATCACCTGCAACTTGTCCTCCATCTGTAAAGTTTTCGTTTACTGTTTTAATTACGCTGTTTCCATATTTCCATTCACATTCACCACGTCTCACGTGGAATGCATATTTGGTTGTAATACTAATAGATGGAGGATCATAAGTATCCATGCCTATGCCTGAAGTTATCAACTCCCATGCACCCCAAGTTCCAGAAGCACAGTCTTGTGTTTGCTTAAACCATCTATACTCTAAGTCAGCTTCACATCCTCCCGAAGTGGGTACAGAAAAAGTAACGGGTCCAGGATTAAATGTGCCACATGCCTCTTCGTCGCCTATAATTGTACCATTAGTTGTTACATTTTGGACAACAGTTTTGTATATGAAATTAGATACCATCCAAGTACTATTTGTGCCAGGACAGAGTGAAGACCGACGTGCATATCTTCTAAATCGAGTTGTTACAGTTATAGAAGGAGGGTCGTATGTTGCATTAGTTGCTCCGCTGATTAGAATACCTGAACCGTAGCTACCTGTTGAACAGTCTTTTTCCCATTTGTACCATCTATATTCTATGTTGCCCCCACAACCACCTGTTGGGTCTTGTGTGTTTGTAATTATGCTTGGGTCGTAGCTTCCACACATGGTTTCATTACCAGCTATATCACCACCGTCTGTAAATTCTTCTATTACTTCCTTTGTGACTGAGTTAGTGATTAGGTAATTCGGATTGCAAAGTGATCTTGTAAAAACTCTTCTATATTGAGTTGTCGTGTTAATAGTTGGAGGATCATAAGTCATTTGGGAGGTTGTACCATCAATGTTTTCCCAAGCTAAATAAGCTTCAGTTGAACAATTGTATTCTCTCTTTTGCCATACACCCCAGAAAGTACCACAACCACCTGATGGCTCTGATAAGCTAGTAATAATAGCTGGGTTAAAAGCTCCACAATTTTCTTCATCACCGCTAATCACTCCTGCATCAGTAAAGTTCTGGTTGACGGTCTTTATTACAGACCCAGCTGGCATCCAGTCGCATTCTCCTCTTCTTACATGGTAAGCATACTGAGTGGTAACGCTGATCGTAGAAGGATCATAGGTTGTAACATTACTATTAGGCATTAATGTCCAACCATTCCAATTTCCTGTAGCACAGTCTTGTGTTCTCTCATACCATCTATATTCTATATCCCCTTGACATCCACCGGAGGGAAGAGTTGTAAAAGTAATCGGAGATGGGTCGTAACTCCCACACATTTCTTCTGCTCCTGCAATAGTCCCGAAGTCTGTTATATTTTCTTGGACGTATTTATATACGAAGTTAGATACCTCCCAAACGCCGACACTACCTGGGCAGGTTGCTGATCGTCTTGCATATCTTCTGTATCTCGTAGAGACAGATAGAGTAGGTGGATCATAGGTTAGATCTACAGCACCAGGTACTAAAGTTGCTGGAGTTATCCAATTGCCAGTATTGCAATCTAGTTCCCATTTATACCATCTGAAAAAAGGAATACCTCCACAACCACCAGTAGGGTCGGATAGACTTGTTATAACCGAAGGATCAAAAGCTCCACAGGAAGTTTCCGTACCACTTATGTCTCCTCCGTCGGTATATTCTTCGACTATTTCTTTTAATACGGTATTCGAGAAGAGGTAGACAGGATTACAATCTGTCCTAGTATAAATTCTTCTATATTCTGTAGAAGTGGTTATTGTAGGAGGATTGTAAGTCATTGTATTTGCGGTTCCGCTAATGTTACTCCACGCTGACCAAGATTCTGATCCACAATTATATTCTCTCATTTGCCAGATTCCCCAGAATGTTCCGCAACCACCACTTGGCTCTGATACACTGGTTATTAAAGCAGGGTTGTAAGATCCACAAGCTGATTCATCGCCACTGATAGTCCCTCCATCTGTAAAATTCTCGTTGACGGTTTTTATTACTCCTGGTCCTGGAATCCATGCGCAATTACCTCTTCTTGCATGATATGCATAGTGTGTGGTTTGTGTTATGGTACTTGGATCATAAGTAGAGGTATTTGAGTTTGGCATTAGTTGCCAAGTACCCCATGTTCCAGTAGTGCAATCTTTAACTCGTTCGTACCATCGATATTCTATATCTGCTCCACACCCTCCTGTAGGTAGGGTGGTGATCGTTATGACAGATGGGTCATAGCTGCCGCAAAATTCTTCGGCTCCATCGATTGCACCTGCATCAGTTATGTTAGATACTACATACTTATAAACAAAATTGGAAATAACCCATACGCCATTAGTACCTGGGCAAGTAGAAGATCTTCTTGAGTACCTTCTATATCTAGTAGATACGGAAGTCGATGGTGGATCATATGTTAGACCTGTAGCTCCAGAGACTAGTGTAGCAGGAGTTGTCCAGGAATTAGTATTGCAATCCCATTCCCATTTATACCATCTTATAAACTCAATGCCGCCACATCCACCCGACGGGTCTGTTAAACTTGTTATTGGACTTGGGTCGAATGTACCACATGAAGTTTCATCTCCACTTATCGATCCTCCATTAGTAAATTCATCTACTACTTCTTTTACTACAGTACTTGAGTATACCCAAGCACTACAACTTGATCTCCTAGCGACACGCCTGTATTCTGTAGTTGAAGATATAAATGGAGGGTCATAAGTTGCAGCATTAGAACTAGCAATATTTGACCATACCGAGAAGGCCTCCGTATTACAGTTCCAAGTTCTTTGTTGCCATATGTAAATTGTGGATCCACCATTACCACCCGACGGTAGGCTAGTACTAGTAATAAGTGAAGGATCAAATGCTCCACAACTAGATTCGTCTCCATTGATGGTTCCAGGATCAGTATAATTATTATTGACAGTTACTATGACATCATCACTATCACTACATCCATCATCGCCAGTGACTGTAAGGGTATAAGTAGTTGTGCTGGTAGGGGATGCAGTAGGCTGAGCTATGTTAGGATTATCTAGACCTGTAGTCGGTGACCAAGAATATTCAAGTGGACTTGTACCACCTGTTGCACTACCTTCTAGGAGCACATCTTGATTACTTGCCGCGCAAGTAACTTTGTTAGGCCCAGCATTAGCAGTTACTGCAGTACATGGACATTCATACTCAAAGAAATAGGTACCTGAAATATCCCAAGATTGCCCGCACCCAGTACCATTAGGATTGTGAGCTGCATCGGTTATTACTTCTACATTTATAACTGATGTATTTCCTGGTACATTATCTAGCTCTAATGTCAAAATCGCAAGACAACAATCTCCAAGTGCAGGATCAGAACCGTAGATTGTATCTGAATCTGTAACACCACCTGTATTTGAAGTTGCCTTCATAATAAGATATCTGCCATCATCAGTTACTTCTGAGACAGGAATTTTTAGTGTTATATCTCGTGGAGCATTTGCAGGCGGAATAGCTAAAGGAATAGTAACAACACTACAATGTCCATGATGTCCCATCAAAACATTACTATAGCCCAGGTTTTCATCAATATCTCGCAAAGCAAAAACTATCACAGACTGAAGTCCATTCTGTGCTGTGCAAGTACCACATGCCGGAGCATGGACAATATTCGTCAATCCCCCACTTATTAAAGTAGTATAGGTATGTACACTAGGGCTACTACCTGGAATCGATTCTTTTGTTAATGTAATGTTTCCTATAGAAGAACTTATCGTAATACTTGGTCCTGGATCACAGCCCTTATATACAACCTCTATAAGAGATTGAGTAACATTTGAAAGGTTAGGTATACTTAAATTTATATCGCTACCTGTGCAAGATGCAGCATAGTGATCATAGATGATACTGTTATTACAGGTATATCCATTGGTGCCATCGCATTCGGAGCCTTCATTAAAATTTGTTCCTATCTCTGAAACATTCAATGCTCTATCATATATCGCAGCTAGTTTTATTTCACCAAGCCATTCTCGATTATTTGTAAATTCATTTACAAGTGCAAGTTTATAACTAGCATCCCAAGTCGAGGTGTTCCCTGTTCGATTTCCACTATATACAAGCGCACCATCTATATATATGTATTCATTTCCCGAAGAGCCATCCCAAGTATAAACTACGTGCTGGACGTAGCTAGTGAATAGGGGACTAGTAGTCTCAGTTGGATATCCATTGTTTCCTGTAGTGGTTGTTTTAAATCTAATGGCGTATTCATTAGCTTCTTGTCCGAGTGTGAAATTTCGGTTGTAAGCATCATCTGAAATCGTCATTATTCTCGATGGCCCGCCTTGGCTTGCATTTTGTGGTTTTATCCATGCTTCTACCGTAAATTCATTAGAAGCAATAACAGCATTACTTATTTTAGCAGCTGTGGCTGTTGATTGTATTATTGTAGCTGTGTTAATTGAAAGGCCTCCACTAGTCCAGGAAGTATTTGAAGGATTGGCTATCGTCAAATTTAAAGGTGCTCCAACTCCAGAAACATCATTTACGATATTTCCTGTTCCTTCATTAAATTCATATAGTGCTTGGAGACCATTCGTTACTCTACTACTAGAGCCGCAGGAACTATTACTACCGCTACCTCCTCCTGTTGAGCATTCTGAACCTTCTCCATAATTTATTGCAACCTCTGCAGAGCTAAGGGCTCTATCATATACGGCCGCTAATTTTATTTCGCCAAACCATTCACGGCCCAATCCGATTTCATTTGCAATTGCTAGTTTGTAGCTACCATTCCATGTTGAAGTATTACCTGTTCGGTTTCCACTATAAACTTGTACGCCATCTATATAGATATACTCGTTTCCTGTAGTCCCGTCCCATGTATAAATAATATGTTGAAGGTTATTTGTGTAAAGAGGGTCTTCTACTAACGTAGGATAACCTTGATCTCCTGTAGTAGTAGTCTTTAATCTAACTGCATAATCTGCTGCCTCCTGTCCTAATGTGAAATTTCTAGCTGACCAATCTTGTGATACAGTCATGATTCTAGCTGGGCCACCCTGTGTGCTATTGGATGGTTTGACCCAAGCTTCCATAGTTATTTCATTTGAGGATATTATTGCACTGTTGACTTTTGTAGCAGCGCCTGCAGATTCTAATATAGTTGCTGAGTTTATTGAAAGCCCACCACTTGTCCAAGACGTATTTGAGGGGTTTGCAATAGTTAGGTTTAAAGGTGTACCAACTCCAGATACATCGTTTACAATGCTTCCTGATCCTTCATTAAAATCGTAGAGGACTTGAAGTCCATTTGTCACCCTGTTGCCGCAACTTATTACAGAGTTTATCTCCATTGTAGTTGCAGTGTTTGAGATAGGAAGGTGGCTTTCTTTTTTCGATTGTGTATTTAAATATGTCTTTTCATTTTGAATCGAATAAATATCACTTTTAGAGTAGATTAGGTTTGAAACTTCTTTGAATACTTCATCACTAGTTGCATATCTTAATACAAGGCAGCTGACAATAACAAATGATATTTTAACCAGACTCTTCATCGATCAGAGTCTATTTTGAAATCTAAATAATGGGGATGTACAATATTTAAAATGGATATGAGCGAATAGAAGTATCCATCGCAGCGCCGAGAGAAATAAATATGAACTCGATTAGCAGCGTGCGTTCGCTTGTGCTCATTGAATTCCACCTTGTAGGGTGTTTCCAAAAAGATTAGCAAATTAGCCACTAACGAATCAATCTTTGGGGTGGATCTCATCGTACGTTTTTCAAAGGTTCTTATTAATTAGACCCTAAAATTTACGCGTACCCTTTTTGATTTTAAGTATAAAATTCAATTTCAGTTAATGTTTTTCAATACATTTCTTGATTCTGTTAGATTTATTCTAATTATCTCAAATAGTATGTAAGCTGATTGACAAATCAGACTAGGTTCATTGAATGTTTTAAATATGTTCTTGACACCGAGATATTTAATTTTCTCAATTACTTGCTAAAAGATCCATCTTGTTTCAAGAGTTTACGAACAAATATTTTTCCATTAATTTCTGTTCGTACAAAGTAGATGCCTGCTTTTAATTCATACAATGGTATCTCAAATGTTACTTTACTATCATTGACCATTCCATTTATTACATCCGTCATAATGATTTTACCTTCAGTATCATATATTCCGACTTCAATAAAGGTTAAACCTTCTACTTTGACATCTAGATTAGTATAATCAGTTGCTGGGTTAGGATAGAGAAGAACTTCATAAACAGCTTCTGTTCTTACAGGAGTAAGATTTTGTTCTTCCTCTTCCTCTTCCGCAATTTCTATAATTGGAATTTCTAATTCCTCTTCTACAATGTTAACAGTTATTATGTTACTCATACACTCTTGCCCGTCTTTGCCATAGGTTACCAGTCTATAATAGTATTCACCAGATAGTAAGTTGGAGTTATCTTTTTTACTATAAATCTGATTTGGTCTATTATCGCTTACAATAGTATCTAGACTTACATATCTGTTGTTGAATTTAAGTTTACGTTGTAATACAAAATGATTAATACCTGATTCTTCTGATGTCAACCAAATAATTTGAGGTTGATTATTTATCATTTTGTGATATACTTTATGCGGTGCTATATCGCATGGGTCCTGATTGCTTTCAGTTTTAACTGTAAATCCTTCACCTTCAATAATATTAATTACTACATCTGCATCTGGTATGTTTATGCTTTTGTCATTACTTATACATGCTGTACCGTCAATATCATATGAGATAATTCGATAAGTGGCAGTGGTGCCATTTGTATATTCTGTATCTACATACCCATATATCTGGTGATCATTTCCATTAGGTCCGTAGCTCTTCAGTTCTAAATATTCATCGGAGCCAGGGATTCTTCTTTCTACTACATATGAGCTGATTAAATCTTCATTACTTGTTTCCCAAATAACTTGTATGCCACCAGCACCCATTCTTAAATTATATGCAAGTGGTTCAAATAAACATTCATCATTCATAAGACCTAAGTCAATATTAGGGTTAGAGTATCCTTTAACTACATCAAATGATGCACTAGAATTTCTACCGTTAGACTGGTCAAAGTTGTTGTCGATGGAAGGATCATTTCCAGCAAAAGCAATAGTGAATTCATAATCTTCGATTGATTGTGCCCTGAGATAGTAAGTTCCTTCTTCTACGTTTTTGAATGTAATTCTTCCATCTGTGTTACTTATCTCCGAACCTTTTAATTGGTGGTTAGAGTTGTATAACTCAATGGTAATATTTTCAATGCCAGGTTCTATGACTTGTCGTATACCATCTCTATTGCGATCATGCCATACCAAAGTTCCTACAAAATCTTCCACATTTAACCCAGCACTAATACCAGTTACTACTTCATTACCAGTTACAGTAAATATTCTTGTGGTTCCCTCACCATTTGAGTCGTCTACATCACTATCTATAATATCATTTTCCCCTATAAAAGGAGTAGCAAAGTCATACGGTCCTACTGGAAGAATAAACTCTAAATAATAATCACCTGTACCAACGCAGAATTCATATTTTCCGTCGCCGTCGGTGATGGTAGTAGCGTATAAAATAGATTTTGAATCAGTAGACTTGTATAGATTTACTTGTATATCAGATTGTCTGTAATCTCCTTCATTGTAAATGTTATTTTGATCTACATCTATCCAAGCATAATCTGTTATGGTATTGCATGTGGCTAATCCTATATCTATATTAGAATTTACCTGACCGCTGTTAATTTCAAAAGTATAAGTTGTTCCAGGTCCATTACTATGGTCTACATCATTGTTGTTTTGATCATTGCTATTTGCATCATAAATAGTAAAATCATAAATCAGAGATTGTTCAATTGATAGATAGTAGTTCCCGCTAGGGTAGACATTAGCAAAGTTATATGCACCATTAGCGGAGGAAGAAGTAGAACTAATCAAAGAATCACCTTGCATCAAGTTGATCATAATATTCTCGATGCCAGGTTCATTGCTGTCAATAAGACCATTATTATTAATATCCTCCCATACAAAATCCCCAATTGTACCTAGGCTAAGTATCCCTAAATCCATAGAGTTATAAACCGAACCAAATTTAATTTCTAGACAAGCTGTTTCCCCAGATCTCAGAAAATCATTGCTAACTCCTCCAACATTATCCGTAGGGATTACTGTAATATCTAATCCTTCCTCTAAGTCTTGTTTAGAAAATACAATTTTGTAAAAGCCATCTTCTAAGTTTTCAAAATTGTATCGGCCTTCTGCATCCGTTGTAGTCGAGAGTTTAGATCTTGTGAGTGTACACTCTTCTAAGGATAGTAAAGTATTTGAGAGTGGCGGTTCATTATTTTGCTTGATACCATCTCCGTTATAATCATTCCAAGCTATTCCACTGATATTTCCTAGGGTGATCACTTCAGTTCCTAAAGAGCCGAAAGTGAGAAGACTATACTGCGATGGATTGATATAATCATTTGTCTGTATGCTTCCTTCATTTAAATCTTCTCCAAGTGATGTTGCTATCATTTTTGAGGGTACTACTTCCCACTTATCACCATTCCAGCCAACTATTGTAAGATCATTTGGATTGCCATTGGTTAATTTTTCTAGTTCACTATTATAGCCATAGTGCAGTGTGATTTTAGTTTCTGCATCACCTTCGATATGCCAGTATTCGTAATCGCTTATAAAAGAAATATCTGGACCGTGGTTATCGATATTGTATGGCCCTCCTTCAGGAAGTGGAGGATAATTTTCGCCATTAAGCATATTAGTTATCCCTATAGCTGCACTAGTATTAAAATAGCTAGTTCCTAAGATTCCTGACTTTTGATCTGTACCTAGTGGGCCATATATTCCATTGTCTCCTAATGGTAAAAGCTTACGACCTTCTCCATGAAATCTTACATACCCATCTATGTGAGCCTCATCACTAGCTCCACCAAACTCTGAAGTATTTGTAAATCCTACATATCCTCGTGGTGCTCTTCTTTCGGTTCCTACTACCCCTGGCTGTACTTGTAAACTTCCGATTTCAAAATTATGATAGCCATGTATAACTACCTCGACATCATGATGAATAAAAGAGTTACCATAACTAGCAGAAGTGGTAGTTTGTGCAGTACCCTGAAATGCTAAAACTAAGTTTAGAATTATTATAACAAGGACTATATGTAGATTTAAATTTTTCACTTAGTTTGTGGTCGTTGTTTTATAATAAATGTGTCTATTGGTTATTATAGTTTGGCAGACACACTGAACGTAGCTGCTACAATCAGGATCTTCGCAATCCGTGAGTCCGTCAAAATCATTATCAATCCCGTCATCACAGATTTCAGGCACGATACAATCTCCTGTAATCATGACATTGTCAAAGAATACATATTCGCTTGCATCAGAGTAACCCGAAGCAATGTTTATTTTGATTTTAGAATCTGCATGTGTATGCATAGAAATATCGATAGTAGGAGAGGAGTTAGGTGGTATGTTTCCAGTATCTGATAAAACTATATGCCATGAAGTACCATCGTATATTTGCACTTGGATTACATCATCACTTTCTAAGTCTCCACTTCCTTGATTATAGTTAAAGCTTAACACTGCATTAGCAATTGTCGATAAGTCTATATCTCTTTCGATAGAAGGTAAAGTGGCATCATCATTATCAAGTCTAAGCTTCTGACTTACAAATACAATATCGCCTCCTATAGGATCTCCATCATCACCTATTTCAGTCCAGCTATTACTAGCCCAGTCTTCTGTTCCATCTGAGTTATCAAAAGCTTGCAGGATAAATTCATCTCTAAAACTACATTGGCCTGCTGGGGACATTTCTATGTCGATTGTGCAGGTTGAGGTACATCCTTGTGTGGATGTAATTGTCAATTGTAATGTTGAGTTAGATGATCCAAAATCTATAGTTACATTTTGGCCATTTGTAACACCATCGATATTAGCATCTCCACTGATTACCGACCAAGCGTAGCTCATATTTGGCGCGCCAGTATAAACTTCATTTTGAGTATTTTCTTCGACTAATGCTCTTCCAGTGATTAGGCATTCTGGTTGTTGACCAAATGTAAATACTTCATTTTCACACAAAATATGACCTGTAGTGGAGAATAATCGGGCTTCATAATCGCCAGCAGCTAGTCCATGATCAGTAAATTCTACCGTACCACTTCCAGGGATCGTAGGAACTGATGATTGTAAAAGATAGTCATTGTTGTCCGCGGCTGGGTTGTAGATGCCTATCCAAGCTTGACTTTCGCTGCCTTCAATAGTATAGTCTACAGTAATGACATCATGATTACAGCTAGACTCTATCAAATCAATACTGCCAGCACTCTCCAAAATAACTTCTATAGAATCTACTGCATTACATAAGCTAAATATATCTGTTACCGTAACTACATACATGCCTGCTTCGTATACATTAGGAGTTCTAGAAGATGACACAAAATTATTAGGACCATTCCACAAGTACATTTGACCTGTAGGAAGGGCTGTAAGTTTTACATCTGAATCTTCACATGTAAGCCCTCCATCACTTGATAAGGTAATTTCAGGAGTTGAGTTTATATCAAATTGTTCACTTTCGCAAAGGACATATAGATCTGTAGAATAAAGTCTTGCCTCATAAGTGCCACCAGCCAAATCATGATCAGTAAACGTTACTGTACCTGATCCTGGAATGGTAGGTACCCATGACCAGTCTATATGATCACCATCTGCACCTCCAACTTCATAAAGTCCAATCCACGCTTGAGGCTCTGATCCGTCGATTGTGTAGTCTATAACTATATCTTCATCTGCGCAACCAGCTGTTACATTAGTGATAGCGCCTTGACTTTCTAGTAGAACCTCTACAGATAAGTACTCATAGCATCCATTATTAAAATCAAAAATTGTTAAGTCGTATACTCCTGGCACATTTACAGTTGGAGTTCTAGATGAACTCACATAATTGTTAGGGCCGTTCCATGTATATGTAATACCTGCTGGGAGAGCCGTTAATTGTACCGATGTGTTTTCACAAGTTATCGTGCCATCTACAGTTGCAGAAGGATTATTAATACCGTTTACAGTTACAATTGATTGAGCAGTCTGGATACATCCATTAACATCCGTAATATCTACTGAATATGTATTAGCTGTAAAGACATCTATAGTATCAGTAGTGGCACCTGTACTCCATAGGTAATTGTAATCAAGATCTCCACAAAGGGATATATCTGTAAATTTAGAGTAGCCTCCTGTATATATACCATCACCAGAATGAATAGAGTGATCGTAATAAATTGTACCTGTAGATGACTTTGCACTTGTATACATTACAGTGCCATCTAAAAGGTATTCTATAGTGGTGCCAGTTCTTCTAATGCAGAAGGTAGAACCGACGTAAGAAATAGTACTGTTATAAGGGTTCGCTTGGGAAACTCCATCTTCTCTTATTTGCATGAGATACGGATTAGCATGATTATGTCTTATTAAAACATAGATGGCAAAATCCATACTTGCATAATTATTACTAGAATAAGGATCAGAGTTAAGTCCAATCATATTAGCACTAGTTAAATTTGCATCGTCAAGGGTAAAGCAAAGTTCTCCATCTCCTATAAGTCCAGTTCCACCAACGCCAAATACATTTGCCCAGCCAGCAGTTAATAATGGTCTTTGTGCTACAATATCAACATATGGCTCGCATACTTGAGGATCAAGAGTGATAGTATCGTTACTGCAAATCGTTTCATCTGTTAATACTACTTCTGGTAGATCATTGACAATTATGTATTGATATGCTTCACCACCACAACCATCTGAATCATAAAATGAGTATGTAATTTTATGTGCACCTACACCTGCTACTCCAGGATCAAAAGTGTTATTAGCGGTAACTACACCTGTGCCAGTAAATGTGCCACCTGAAGGTGAACCGCCGTTCAGATTTATGTTTGCTGTAGTGATACATGCAACATATTCATTAAGAGATAGACTTACAGTAGGTGTACTTAATACTTCTATATCGTCTGTAGCTGTATCAGAACAGCCAGTTATGTCATCTATAAATGTGTAAGTAATAGAGTGAACTCCAATGCCAGCTACGTCTGGATCAAATGTATCTCCAGAAACTCCTGGGCCGCTATACGTCCCATTAGCAGGAGAACCTCCTGCTAAAGTTATTATTCCTTCTCCTACACAGACGTCAGGGTCACTAAGAGATAATGTCACATTAGGATCTGCATAGATTGTAACAGAAGATGTTTTAGCATCGGTACAACCATTAGCATCGGTATAAGTATATGTTATGTCATAGCTACCTGCACCAGCAACATCTAAGTCAAGGGTAGCAGTTCCATCTCCATTATCTGTCAAACCTGTTAACGTACTATAAACTCCAGCATCACCAGAAGTCGTCCCTGGTATTGGTGTAGCATTAAAGCTCATATCTGTACCTGATATACATTGATCAGTTGGATCATTTAATGTTACTTCAGGATCGTTAACCGTAATAGTAATCTCCTCACAGTCTGTAGTATTACAAGTGCCTATTGCTCGTACATAGTAGGTTGTAGTAGCAGTAGGTGTCACTGGTAAAGTCTCACCTGTTCCTACTAAGGTTCCTCCGCAGCTGCCAGTGTACCATTCGTATGATGCACCAGCACCAAGTCCCCCAGTTTGGTCTAAACCATTTAGAAGTTCATCTATTGAAGGTTCTGTACCATCTATTATATCTACTCTAGGATAGACAAATTGTTGTCTTACATCTGTATCTGTACTGTAGAACAAATAATTTCGATGTAATGATTCATTTGTTTCAGGTAACCATTTGAAATCTGCAGTTGTATTTCCTATTTTACCATCACACAGAGTATACTTACCAGAGTCTACATGGAATGTTGTTCCTGTATGAGTACTTGGGAAAACATGTCCTACTATAAGTACCCATTGGTCTTCGCCAAAAGTAGAAGGCGGATCTGTTGAAGTCCACAAGTATGGATTGGAGGTTGCAGTACCATTACTTAATCTGATTGCACCATTCACTGATCCATAACCTCTAAACCCAAGATAGGCTCTACCGTTATTTCCTACTATTTTTCTGTTTAACCATACAGAATATCTATATGTTTTAGAATTATCAATAGGGAATCTAGATGAATTCCATCCACCATCTGCGTTTGATTCTACATCATTACCAGCCTCCCATACCATCGTAGTCTGACCCCATGGGTTAGTACCGTTGAATCTATTATTTTCATTTGCTGTTCCTATCATTGAATATCCAGTAGTGCTACCTGCACCTGCTGCCCAATTGCTGTAATCAATTAGACCGCCCGTCTGAATACCATCATTAACTGTAAGAACTGTTGATTCACCAAGACATAAAGTATCGCTAGTTGCAACAACATTAGCAACTACTGAAGATAGCTCCACTGTTACTGTTACCATGTTAGATGTTTGTTCTGTACATGCTGATTGTGACCAAGTTGTTTTTAATCTATAATAAGTTGTGGCACTTAAATTTGGTGTCGTATACGTGTTGCTAGTAGCGCCAGATATGTCGCTCCAATTATTACCTGCATTGACCGATTTTTGCCATTGGTAATTTACTGTTCCTGATCCACCAGTTATTGTGCTGGTCAGCGAAGCCGTAGACTTATCACAAATAGTTTGATCTGAGCTAACAGATATGTTTGCCAATGGAGATACTGTTACGATTATATCATCAGTACTTGTACATCCATCAGCATTAGTTACAGTTACAGTATAAGTAGTTGTTGTAATTGGCGAAGCAATTGGATTAGCAATGTTTGCATCTGATAATCCTGTCGATGGGCTCCAAACGTAACCAGTACCACCAGTAGCATTTAGTTGTACATCTTGCCCTTCGCAAATATCTACATCATTGCCTGCTGCGGCAGTTGGACTACTTAAAACTTCTATATCGTCAGTTGCACTATTGCTGCAACCATTAAAATCTGTGTGGGTATATGTGATTGTATGTGTACCTATTCCTGCAATATTTGGATCAAACTCTATTCCTGTGACACCTGGTCCAGCGTAAGAATTAGTTCCGCTGGTAGGAGAGCCACCTGTCAAATTTATCGCAACCGCATTAATACATATCTCCGTGTTTGGAAGATTTACTGTCACAGTAGGAATATCGAACACTGTCTTGGTTATAATGTTAGAATAAGCCCATGGACAATTATTATATCTTACTGCTCTTCTATATTGAGTAGTGGTAGTAATAGAAGTTGGATCATAATCTACAGTATTGGTACCATCAATATTTATAAATGATCCAGATATTCCTTCTCTATATTGCCAGATGTATTCACTAGTTTGGGTGAAACATCCACCCGTAGCGACTGTACCAGTAATGTTAGAAGGATCAAAAGGACCACAGTTAGTTTCATCAGAACTTATGGTTCCAGGATCTGAAATATCTTCTTCTACAGTTTTATATACAAAGTTTGAAACTACCCAAACTCCATTGGTGCCTGGGCAAGTTGCGGATCTACGAGCATATCTTCTATATCTTGTTGTTACAGAAATCGCAGGTGGATCATAGGTTAAATCATTAGCTCCAGATATAGATACTCCAGGAGTTATCCAATTTCCGTTTGCGCAATCTCTTTCCCATTTGTACCATCTTATTGCTTCTATTCCTCCACAGCCTCCACTTGGGTCAGCAAGGTTAGTAATTGACGCAGGATCAAATGCACCACACATTGTCTCATCTCCATCTATGCTTCCTCCTGCAGTGTACTCATCTACTACTTCTTTAGTTACAGTATTTCCTATAATCCAATCAAAACAATTAGATCTCCTGGCTTTTCTTCTATATTCTACCGATTCATTAATTACTGGCGGGTCATATGTATCTGAAGTAGCTCCTGCTATTTCTATCCACGATCCATAAGTTTCAGTGGTACAATCATAGAGCCTTTCTTCCCATGAATAAATAAAACTACCACCTGTACCTCCAGTCGGTGGGGTAGTAGAAGTTATTAGACTAGGATCATAAGATTCACATCCAGATTCGTCTCCACTTATAGTTCCTGCATCATTAAAGTTATTGATTACAGTTACAGTAACAACATCGGTTACGTCGCAATCTGCATCATCACTTACAGTAACTGTATAGTTTGTTGTTGTAGTTGGACTCACTAAATGACTCTCACCATCACCAAGGTTGTTATCCCAATCATAACTAACTGTGCCATTGCTATAAGTTGCTGTAGCTAGTAAAGTTGTGCTCTCACCTTCACAAATAGTTACATCATCACCTGCACTAATTGTGGGTGGTGGAATTAATTCTATTTCATTTGAGTTTTCCCAAGTGCCACAAGTTGCAATATTTGCCCTTCTCCTTATTTGAGTAATTATATTAGGAATTGGTGGGTCATAAGAATCTGACGTAGCTCCAGCAATGTCTGTCCATGATGTCCATCCACCTGCACCGTCACTCTCTCTTTGCTGCCATTGATAACCAACTGAGCTAGTATTAGTCTCACCCATCACTACTTTATCTATCCAAACGTTATCGGTAGATGATCCAAGACCAAAGAATAATTTGACATCTGGATCATCTATTGTAGCAGTATAACTTGGTAAAGTATAAGTCTCATTGGAAGTCCCTATTGTAATAGTTTCACTTATGTAAGTGGTATATGGAGCTCCGTCCATCTGCAAAATGACCGAGATGGTTCTGCTTGCAGTGGATTTAGCGTTAAATTTTATTTCATAGGTTTTACCGTTTTCTATTTCTAAATATCTCTGAGTAAATGCAATGTGCCAGTGAGTTCCTGAAGTACTTGTGATATCTATAAATGCAGAATTTGGTCCTGATAATTGACTTGTATTGTCATAAGCCATAGTTGCGGCACTACCAGTATTAGCCCATATTCCCCAGATTTCCTCTTCGTCAAATTCATGATTTTGAAGAATGTTGCAAATAGAAGATGCATCTTCAACATTCTCAATTAATCCGAAATCACATGCTGGATTTGCATTAGTTATTGCTCCTGGATAACATACTGAAGTTTGGGTTTCGATTGTTACTGTGTTGCAATCGACCTCACAATCACTAGCATCTTTGATAGATACTGTATAGTCTCCTGCTGCTAAGGATGTAAAGACACTATCAGCTACAAATGATCCGCCATTTATGCTGTATAGGTATGGTGCAGTACCCTGATGACCTTTGACTCTGACACTTCCATTGCTTGCAGCATCACAACTCGCATGGTTTATTTCTAAAATTTCACAGTATAAATGTGATTCAGGTTCTGTAATATCTACTATAGTACAGTCGTATGCAAAACAACCATTAGAATCTCTGACATCTACATCATAAACGCCATTGTTAAGTCCAGTAAATACATTATTTGTAGTCCAGTCACCATTAAGCCTATATTCATATGGAGGTTCGCCACCACTTGCTTGGACTGTAAATGATCCATTGTGACCTTTGTGACAACTTACATTTGTTGGCTCGCCAATCAATTCACAAGTAAGGCCTGGGCTCTGAACTTCTAGCGTGATGATATTAGATACTATATAATCTGAACATCCATCTCTTTTCACCAACCTTACATAACATGTAGTGGTATCAATAGAGTCTGGGTTATAATCATTGCTTATAGCACCAGTGATTATATTCCAATTAGGGTCTGTATGTCCAGTTGGGGGAGTACCGCAAGATGAAGTAGTTTCCATCCAGATATACTGTAAGTTGCCGTTTCCTCCAGATGCATTTTGAACTGAAGTTATAAAGTTAGGATCGAAGGTGTCACAACTAGTCTGGGCGTTACCAATCTGTCCTGGGTTAGTTACATTATTACAAGTATAAATCTGTGTCCAACCACTAAACTCAGAAGTGCTATTATTTGAATCTGTAGCTGTTGCAGTTATTTCTACTCCAGTTGCTAAGTTTAAACCAGCAACAGGAATTGTTATTAAAAATTTGTTTTGAGTTTTGGTTGTTGTTGCACCTGTTCCGTCATCAGTATAACTACCTACAGAACCATCTGAGTCAGAAGCCCCTCCTTCAAATGCTGTAAATAAATACTCTGCACCTTCCCCAAAATTCTTTGTATAACTTCCAGGGAGTGGGCTAGGATTAGGTCCGCCATCTGCGATGAAAAACTCAATTTCAGAATTAGCTGGAGCATAACCAGATATTATAATATTTGACCCTGTGATTACAGCACTTTCTAATACCGGAAAATTTAATAAGTCATTTGGTCCGCTATCTGTATCGCCATTATCATTAGCTGTTACTCCATCGTAGCCAAGATCAATACCAAGAGAACCATTACTATCAAATTGGTTTCGGCTAATTCTATTCTCAGTTCCAGTACCAGATAATCCTAGTCCAGTACCCATATTATATTTTATGTTGTTACCAACCACCAATTCATCCGAATTAGTCATTGTAGATGAATACCCTATAATGTTATTTGCACTTGAAGTAGCTATTAAAACACCTCTTTTGCCATTACCCAAGGGTGAACCATTATAAGCTACTCCTATGTTATTACCTGCTATAATATTATTATCTGTATCAGATAATCTAATCCCATCCTCTGTATTTCCAGCGATAACATTTCCTTCAATTCCATCATTTGTTCCATCTGCATTTGTTCCTACTACTATTCCTCCGATTGGACCACTAATATCCAATCCATTATTCTCATTTGGTATTGCAACATTTCCTGAAGGATCTGTCCCAATAAAATTTCCTGAAACTTTATTATTACTTCCCGTAGTTCCAGTAAGAAATCTCATTCCTGTGCCATTTCCTGATATGATGTTTCTTTCCTGGGCGTCATTATCACCATCAGAATCCGTCCCTACAATTAAATTATTTACAACACCTTGTACTTGGATTCCATAGTTGTTGTTTTTAATAGCAATAGCTCCTGTCACATCTGTTCCTAAATAGTTACCTGCTATTACTTGGTCATCACCACTTGAGATTCTAATTCCATCGTTTCCGTTTCCAGAACTTATATTTCTTAATTCACTTCCATTAGTGTTGATTGCATTATCATCGAATCCAATAACATTAGGTCCAACTGGATCTCTCAGAAATATTCCTTTGTATCTATTCCCAAGATCTACTGTTCCTGTTTTATCTATTCCAACAAAGTTGCCAGCAACTAGGGCATCACTTGTGTTTCTGAGTACTATTCCATCGTAACTATTTGACACAACATTCCCTTCATTGGCATCATTTACATTATCGGCATTCGTTCCGACGAAGGAGGCGTTTACATTATAAAGTGTGACACCTGTACCAGAGAAACCTGGATCAATTGTTATTCCATCTGCCGCAGTACCTATATAGTTACCCCAAATGTGAGTGTTGGTTGTCCCGTTTTTATAGCTATAAATACTTGTTTGAAAGTCATGAATTGACATTCCAGAAACTTGTGTATCATCTGAGTAAATTGATATTCCACGATATAAATTAGTGTTTCCATCCAATTCAATTTTTAATACCCTGTTAGCATTAGTTCCCTGTGAAGAACCTTGTTGCGTATAACCAGTAAGTTGGGTTTTCGGATCAGTTATATTTGCGTAAGCACTTAATGGATTGATTATGTGAACCCCAGTTCCTGGGATCATAAATATAGAAGTTTCCCACTCTGAATCTTTTGTGATGCTCACTCCATTGGTAGGGGAGTCTTCCTGATCCAAATTTGAATTATCTAATTCATTACTATTTAATATAAATTGCCTAAGTGATCCTTGACCAGCATCATTTGTGTTGACTACTGTATTAAAATTATAGCCAAAATCAACACCGTCAACGTTAGCACTTCCAATGTTAACTGAAGTTACAGATTGAGCAACAGTAGACCCCGATGTCATTGAAGATAGATTTGAACTTGAAGTATTTTGAGTAGCGTCAATCAAGCTAGGATTAGTTCCACCTACTTCATTTACAAAATCTTGTGTGCTGTTAGATCTAAAGGTCTGAACAGGAATAATTGTTTTACCTGTTGAATTACTTCCTCTATTGGAACCAACCGACCCGTTGACTACTCTTACTTGATAGTCTCCAGCACTTAAATCTGAAAAAGTATAATTACCACCAGAATCAGTGGTGGTGTTTGTAATATAATTTCCTGTGTTGTCATAAAGTTCGACAACAGCATTATTTACTCCTATATCATCGCTAGACCACCCAGAACTTTGTGCAGATGTATTTGACTCCGAATAGGATCTGCCATCTCCACCTCCATAATTTATATCTTCAAATATTCTACCCCCTAAATCTTGAGTAGGGTTGTCACAATAGGTAACATATATTTTAGGGGCAGCAGCATTTTCGCCATTGTATGATTCTGCTGTTCTAGTACCTGTCCCTTCTATTAAAATAACAATACCGTTTCCTGAAGCCCAGCCAGCTCTATCAGTAACTTCTTGGATGATAGGCATAAGCCCTGCTGAATTGTGTTTTACATCTACTTCTTCCCATGGTGAGACATTATTCCAGTTTACTGATGCTGTTGTTTTAGTTCTACTTGATATATTATTTGTTGTTGCGTTGAATGTTGGTGCATCATCAATATCCTCAGCCCAAAAAGTAAGGTTGGTAGGAATTGTTGATGTCTCATCAACTTCGAATTCTATATAAGCACTGGAAATAGTTGAGCCTTGCGGAATGGTTAGGTTGGGAAATCTAATTCCAATTATTTGATCTTCACCGTTTGTAAAATCTTCTGATAATTCTAGATCGGAACTATATAAATTAACAACGCCAGTTGCAAGGTCTTCTTCTGCGTCATCTGTGCCAATTGTCGAAGTACTTATGGTCGTGCAAGATCCACAATCTTGTACAGTCATAGTGACAACATTTGATATCAAATATGGACTGGTACAGTTATCTCTTTTAACCAGTCTAACATATGAGATGTTACTACTTATTATACCTGGGTCATATGCAAGTGTGTTTGCTCCAGAAATTATATTCCAGTTAGGGTCAGTTATGTCAGATGGGGGAGAGGTAGTTGTTGTACTTGACATCCACACCACATCAGTTGCTCCTACACCACCGCTTGGATTAGTTAAACTTTGAATTAAGGGCATATCGCTTCCATCACAGATTAATTGACTAGTCCCTATAGTACCAGGCGCTGTGAAGTTGTTACATGTTGGCACTGGTGCAGTAACACAGCAAATAACTGCTTCAACATCTGTGTGCCCAAATGTTGAGATAAGTGTACTAGTTTCATTTACAAGATCAATTGAAAATACAGAGTTAGATGAAATACAATCTTGATATCCTGTTGTACCAAAAAGTTCACAGTTATTATTAAAGGTAAGACCTTCTATATCACAGTTGGTCAATGTTGCAGCAACAGTTAATACTCCTGTAGTCGTATTTATAAGTACTATCTGATCGTAATCTGTTGTACTACCTGAGACTGTAGAAACTCCATAAAGTTCGTCTGTGCAGGGATTATATGCTATGTCATCCACATCTTCTAAAGCTCCTACTAATTGCACAAAGTCTATTCCTACACCAAAAATGTCTTCTACGACTCGACCCGTCTCTGGATTAATTTGGAATAGTAAATCATTACCTGGTACTTTTCTTTCTATGGCCCATACATATCCTGTATTATCATCTATAGCCAATCCATCTACATCATTGATGTTTTCATTCACACCATTTGCTTCCATCGTTGTTAATGTGAATGTGGTTGTAAAGTTCCCCGTAGTTGTATCTATTATACCGTATTGGTTTCCATCAATAACATGTACCTCATTGCAAGAACCATTCATTGTCATGGT
>CALFUQ010000282.1 GCA_937929885.1 uncultured Saprospiraceae bacterium | reverse complement strand
GCTTGTGGTCATGGTGTTGTTTACTGTTTACTATTTGGCTTTTGGAGTTGGGAGTGGGCATTGATTTCTGACTTTTAATAAAACTCTCACAAGAGCCACCTCTTTGCCTATTCGTGACATCTCTCCTCTCGAGAAAGGAGAAAAAAGTTTTTGCTTAGCACTTGATTCTTTCATCTTGACCAAAGCAAATCGAAGTGGAAAGATCTTCAGTATTTATAACCTAAAGCTTACGGCAAACTACCTACTTACTACTTACTTAGAGCCTACTGCTCAATTACCTACTGAATCAAGTTAAAAATATCTTAATCCCCTCTTATCTTTGTGTATTATAGACCAGAATAGACTCTAAATAATAAAGGTTTACATGAAATCAACTTTACTATCTCTCATTTGCTGTTTTATGTTTTCTATCAACGCTTTTGGCCAGGACATATCATCTGATCTCCAAAACCAAATAACAGCTCTCGGAGAAGGAGAAGCTTTCGAAATGAAATATGTCAAAACAGGTTGTTGGGGCACCTACGAAGGTGGTGGAATTATCTTTACATCTTTAGGAGACTCTATCGAAGTAACACTTACTAATCAGCAAGTTTATCTAGGATCAGAATCTCAGACTACATCAAGCAACTATCAAGTAGATGAATTATTACAAACCTTAGAAGAGAATAAGAAATCATTTTCTATGGATCAAGACTACATTGTTTTTGCTAATACTTTTGAGTATAGATTAGAGGTTGATGGGGAAAAAGTGGTGGCTGGTAAATCGGCTCTTGAACCCAGACATGTGATTAATAAAGTTGCCTTGAGTAACTCACTTTTAGATAGTTTTCTAGGTAATCAGAGAGGGGTGCTTAAGAATACTGGGGTTATAAAAAGTGGTGGGATAAATAATTAGGTACAGCCAAATGCCATGAATTTAGACATGAAGTAAGATCTAAATCCAAACAAAAAGCCTCTGGCAAGCAAAATTTTGTTCTAAAATCGTCCTACTCGACACCCAAATAATCAAGCATACAAGGATTTATAAGGTTTATATTTCTTGATTACTTTACTTTCAAAGTGAAGTTATATATTGCACCAAGAATAATATTTGGAATCCCTAACTAAGTATTAATCAAAACAAAACTTATCTAGCTATATGCGAGAGACTGTGTGTGGAAAAGATGCAAGTGCTGCGGCATTTTCGTCTAAATGTATGATGTCTGCGATCGGAAATACCCCTTTAATAAGACTTAATTCTTTCTCTGATTTAGTAGGTACTAATGTATTTGCCAAATTAGAATTTTCTAATCCAACGCTGTCTGCTAAGGACAGGATAGCTGCTTACATTGTTGGCAAGGCTATTGAATCGGGAGACCTAAAGCCAGGCGGAACCTTGATAGATGCCACTTCTGGAAACACAGGGATGGCACTAGCACATATCGCTAGGATAATGGACTATAACTGTGTACTTACTGTAGCCGATAAAGCATCTAATGAGAAAGTAAATAGCCTTAGGGCGCTTGGAGCAGAAGTAGTCCTATGCCCATCAAAAGTTGCTCCTGAAGATCCTGATAGTTATTATCAAAAAGCAATACATCTTAGCAACACGATCGAAGGTGCCTACTATACAGATCAAAATTTTAATCCACTGAATTGTGAGGCTCATTACTCTAGCACTGGACCAGAGATATGGCAACAGATGAAAGGTAACATCTCACACTTTGTTGCGACTGTTGGTACTGGAGGGACGATCAGTGGTACGTCTAGATACTTAAAAGAGCAAGATGAATCAGTTAAGATAATTGGTGTAGATGCACATGGTTCTGTGCTTAAAAAATATCATGAGACTGGTATTTATGATATCTCGATTGCTCACCCTTATAAAATGGAAGGTGTCGGCAAAAGTATTATTCCAGGTAATGTAGATTTTGACGTAATAGACAAGTTTGTTAAGGTCGGTGATCTTAAGTCGGCATTAAGAGCTAGATCCCTAGCCAAGAAAGAAGGAATCTGGGGTGGCCATTCTTCTGGAGCAGTTCTACAGGCAGTATTCCAGATGAAAGAAGAACTAACGACTGATGACAATGTAGTTGTTATTTTCTCTGATCATGGCAGTAAATACTTGAGCACCATTTATAATGATGCATGGGTAGAAGAAAAATTGTACACTAAAGTATAACCGCAACCGAACTCTAAAGACTGCGACTTCAATCTTTCAATTCTCACTTTGAACACAATTGGGATTGTTATACCTTCCTAGAGTCCTAGTCTTAAACAGTGCTATTAAAATTCTATTCTTCCTATGGAGTAATATTGAGTTATTCCTTTTTCTCATTGATCTTAGCGTCAGCAAGTATAAATTTTTGCAAAGCGTTACTCAGCAGTGCCTCTATGGATGAAATTTGTGATAACGCAATAGATGACGATAATGACGGTCTCATAGATTTAAATGATGATGAATGTTCCTGTGAGATTATTGAACCAAAATCACTTATACCTAATCCTTCTTTTGAAGATATGAATTGCTGCCCTACAGGTAGAAGCCAGCTTAACTGTGCAGATGTCTGGATACAAGCTTCAGGACCCACAACCGACTATCTGCATACTTGTGATTGGATGGGTTGGGAAGAATTCCCGCCTCCACTACCCTTTCCTGATGGAGAAGGTGTGATGGGCTTTAGAGATGGTAGAGTAAGAGGTAATAGTTCAGGGGAAAT
>CALFUQ010000281.1 GCA_937929885.1 uncultured Saprospiraceae bacterium | reverse complement strand
GTGGATAACACATCTCTAACTGAAGATTGGAATACTCCTTCTGAAGACATATGGGAGAAGGCCAAAGTCCATTTTCCAAAAGAGGAAGAATCGAGAAAACCATTTCTTTTCATTTGTTTAGGTTTGGCAGCACTTATCCTAGTCGGATTTATTGGATACACTCAGCTTGGCAATATTCAAGATCAACAGATAGTTGATAACAACCAATTAGAAGAGACTCATGAAAATCTCACAGTCAACAATGCAAAAACTGACTCATATCTTATTAGAGCATCATCAGCAAACAATGCTAACACTAGTCCAGTAAAATCTCAAATAGAAAAAAACATAAACAATACGAATAACAACAAGATAGATCCAATCAAACAAAACAAGAGTAAAGCAATTAACTCAACAAATAGAATTAATAAATCGAACGAGATAGCAGCAAAGCCTATCGATAATAATCTAAATAAAACAAACATTGGGCTTAGCCATCAGTTTATTGGCGACGAAGGAATTGAGACTTCACATTCAACATCGAATTCTAATCCAACTCTGAGTACATCTTTATCTTCAACTCTGAGTGCATCTACATCTGCAAATTCAACCTTGGTTGAAAATAATGCAAACAACACTATAGATATCATTATACTTAGCGAGCTACAAGGTGCTCCAATCGATTTACTAAAATATGATATCACTGATAGCTTAAATATGAATTTTGTAATAACTCCACTGAAAGAATACAAAAAGTGGGAAGTAGGTGTGTCAACTAGTCCATTAGCAATACCAATAGTAAAGCTAATAAATGCCGATTCACTTGATAGTGAAATAACAAACATCAAGTTAAAATATATTGGGCTGAATCTACCAGTCACAAGAATACTTAACGAAAAGTGGAGTATCACCTCGGGGCTTTATTACAAAAGGGGAAATCTAACTGCTAAATTTGAAGAAGAAGAAACGTTAGACATAGGTGATAATATTTCTCTAATGTTAGATGAAATGACAGGCACAACAAACATCTCCTTGGAAGACAAAACCCAAGAAATAGAACTAAGACTAAAACCAGACGAACAAATTATTGATGGAGATGTGCTACTTGCAAATGGCTCTGGAAAATTTGAATTCAATGTATTTCAAATTCCACTCTTGGCTAATTATCACATCAGAAAAAACAAGTTTGAATACATATTTAGTTTTGGTACATCGGCAGATCTTGCATTTGTAAAAATCAGTGAATTTGATATTGCACTTTCTAAAGAGAATAGAATAATTACACAACCAATTACCTTCAATCCATTAAGCCATTACTATCTAGAATATAGCATGTACGCAGGAGTAGGTGCTAAATATCATTTTAATGAAAGCACAAATCTATCATATACTTTAAAATCAGATTTAACCGCAATCATACTAACGACACATGACATAGGATTACACTACAGATTTTAAAGAAACTTAAGAACAACTTTCAAATCTAGAAACATATAGGATAAAAAATATTGAATTGCTCTTAGCAATCACTGGAGAGCTATGTCAATAATTAAATAAACATAAAAACTAAAACATGAAACATTCATTATCAACGATCTTAACATGCACACTATTCGCGTCAATAATATCACTCGCCAGCTGCGAGCTAAATATAAACACTGATGATGAATGCCTAGAATGTAGTTACACCACTGAAGGCCGAGTAATTACTGAAGAGCTTTGTGATGCATACGGTACGGAAGAAGAAAAAGAAGCAATGAGAGATCGTATGCAAACCGAAGCAGACGAACTAGACGTAGACTTAAAATGCAAAACCCACTAATCAACATGAAAACAAGAACATTAATAACTGCTGGAATCATCTTTGCCTTATACAGCTATGGCTTTAGTCAACATAAATTCACTTTAAGTGGGCAAATAAAAGATGCACAGTCTGGTGAAGATCTGATCAGCGCAACTGTTTATAACCAAGAATATAGCCTAGGCACAACAAGCAATCTTTATGGTTTTTACTCTTTGACATTAGATGGCGGCAGCTATAAGATCAAATTTTCATACTTAGGATACGAAGACCAAATAGTTGAAGTTGATCTGTCTAAAGATCAAGTATTAAATATAGAACTAGGAGAAAGTGGCGCACTACTCGGAGAAGTAGTTATCTCAGCAGAAAAGGAGATCGAAGACGACAATGTAGAATCTACAGCAATGAGTGTTGACAAAGTGGATATAGAAACTGTCAAGAAACTCCCTGCTTTATTCGGCGAGGTTGATATAATCAAGACTATCCAATTATTACCAGGTGTGAAATCCGTAGGCGAAGGCACCTCAGGGTTTTATGTGAGAGGTGGGAATGCTGATCAGAATCTTGTACTGCTTGACGAGGCACCTATTTACAATGCTTCACACTTACTCGGCTTCTTCTCTTCTTTTAACCCAGATGCGATCAAAGACATGCAGCTCTACAAGGGTGCAATGCCTGCGATCTATGGTGGCAGATTGTCCTCAGTGCTAGATATAAGAATGAAAGAAGGGAACTCCAAGCGTTTCGCTGGTTCTGGTGGTATCGGTTCTCTTATGAGTCGATTAGCACTTGAGGCACCTTTAGGCGAAAGAGGATCTTTTATGCTGGCGGGTCGTCGATCATACATAGATGTGATGGGTAAGCTGTTCCAAAGGATAAAGACTGGTGAGAAACAGGATGATAATCAATTCTACTTTTATGATTTAAATGCTAAAACAAACTTTAGACTTAACGAAAAGAATAGAATATTCGGATCAGGATACTTTGGTAGAGATGTATTAGCTGCAGCAAATCAAGGGATACGTGTAGAATGGGGAAACAGTACAAGCACCCTTAGATGGAATCATATATTCTCTCCAAAAATATTTTCAAACCTGACCTACTACTATAGCAACTATGATTACTTCTTGGATTACGAGGAAGGTGTAACAAAGTTTGAGTGGGATTCTAAACTCAAAGAACATAGTCTAAAAGCAGACTTTGGTTTTTACCTCAACCCTAACAATACGCTTAAACTAGGATTGCATAGCATCCAACATAACATTGCTCCTGGTAATATTAAATCATATGAAAATGATGAGTTGATCTCAGAATATGATATTCAAAAAAACAAATCTTATGAAAGCGCAGTCTACATTAGCAACGAACAAACATTCTCTGATAAACTTAAAATCGATTACGGTGTAAGGCTATCAGCACTGCATAACGTCGGGCCATCTAAAGCATTTACTTACAATGAGGAATATGAAATAACGGATACCACATCTCATACATCAGGAATTTTCAATTCTTATTTGAATCTTGAACCGAGAGTAGGACTTCGTTATAAGCTAGGAGAATCTAACTCAGTAAAAGCAAGCTACAACCGAACTACTCAGTATATACAACTGGCATCAAACGGTAACTCCTCTACCCCATTTGATATATGGTTCCCAAGTAGCGAAAGAATAAAACCTCAGATTGCAGACCAGGTAGCTTTAGGTTTTTTCAAAAATCTAAACGATAACACCATAGAACTATCTTCAGAGATATACTATAAGAAATTTAAAAACTCTATAGACTTCAAGGATCACGCAAACCTACTACTGAATCAAAATCTCGAAGGAGACCTTAGAGTTGGAATAGCAAGAGCATATGGAATAGAGTTAATGGCAAAGAAAAATAAAGGAAGACTTTCTGGATGGATTAGTTACACCTACTCTAAAGTGGAAAAGAAAATCCCTACCATTAACTCAGGAGACTGGTACAATGCGAAGTATGATAAACCTCATGATTTTTCTATTGTAGCAGCTTACGAGCTCAATGATAGACTTTCTTTAGGAAGTAATTTTGTTTATTCTACTGGAAGTCCTGTAACATTCCCTACAGGCAAATACACCTTTAGAGGAACATCTATACCCATTTACTCGGAGCGGAATGGTGCACGATTGCCAGACTATCATAGACTTGACTTCTCTGCAACACTAAAATCTAAGAAGAACAAACACAGAAGACTACAATCGGAATGGGTATTCAGCATATACAATGCATACAACAGAAAAAATGCATTCAATATAACCTTCCAACAAGATGAAGCTAATCCCAATACCACTTATGCAGAAAAAGCATCTGTATTCGCAATCGTCCCAGCTGTAACATATAACGCTAAATTTTAAAAATAAAGTCATGCATAAAATCATAGCATTCTTACTAATATCTACAACAATGACTAGCTGTTTCTACGACCGTATCGAGCTAGACTATAATCAAAATGAAAATAAAAAAGTGATCATCACTGGATGGATTACGGACTTAGATGAACCGCAATTTATTACTATCCAAAATACTGTCAACTATCTTGGAGAAAACGCACCTGATCCAATCAGTGAAGCCAGTGTAACTTTAAGTGACTCTCAGCAAGGGTATGAGTTATCACATCGCAGTGATGGCAAATACTATTTACCTGACAACTGGGTTGCTGTTGTAGGCGACACCTACACACTTGAGGTGGACCTTGACGGATTAACATATACAGCAACTCACAAGATGAGGACTTGCCCATCTATAGAAAACTTTTATGCACAAGAAATAGAAGATAGCACATTGACCGACAGCATCCATGTCTTTGAGACCATATTTAGCTTCCAAGAGATTCCAGGCGAAGGAGATGCATATTATGGAATCGATTATGTAGCAGGAAGCATAGACAAAGACACATTGTTTAATGGACTATATACCAATGATGATTTTGTCGACGGAGAGTATTTTGAAGATATCGAGATTAGTGATTATGATCGCTTATTCAAAGAAGGCGACGAGGTTGTCCTTGATCTATTTTCTATCGGATATGAAACATCAGAATACTTGTTAGATGTTCAGACTGAAATATTCAAGGGTAGTCCATTTGATACTCCTCCAGCTAATGTGCGTACTAATTTTACTGGTGGGGCACTAGGCTATTTTATTGCTTCAGGTGCTAAGCGAGAAACACTAATCATACAATAAATAAACATGATTACACTACTAGTTCTATACTTAATAGCTAAGCTATCTAAGTCCTAAAACCTTTAATACTAGGCATATATACTACCGAATGCATCTAACCATGCCTCAGCCATAAGATGCCCTCCAGCTAATGAAGGATGCACACCGTCAGGACACCAGTAATCAACAGGCGCTTTCTTAAGCGCATCTTGAAACAAAGTATGCGTAGGAATTAAAGTTGCTTTATATTCAGCTGCTACATCTCTTGCTATTTTTCGGTAAGGGGTGAAGTCTCGATTCCATGCCTCAGTTATGGCTGAGCCTCCTGCCACCGCAAATGGCTCTAACATTATGAGTTTCAAATTAGGTAAAGCATCGAAGGTCTTATCTAATAGTGCTCGCAACTGATCATTGTATGATTGTGCAGTCCCTTTGTAATCAAAATCTAAGGTATGCCAGTAATCATTAACCCCGATCATAAGACTCATTAGATCTGGCTTGAGGTCAAGGCAGTCTTCCTCCCATCTCGCATCTAGCTGAGGTACTTTGTGGCCACTGATACCACGATTGTAAATTTTAATATTCTTACCAGGATGAGAGCCTAATAAATTAAAAGCAATGTCTTTTACATAGCCTCCTCCTAACGCGTTGCCCCTGTTAGGCTCTAAGGCAGCTCTATCTCTACC
>CALFUQ010000280.1 GCA_937929885.1 uncultured Saprospiraceae bacterium | reverse complement strand
ACGGACAATATTTTATCTTTTTTCTTGAGTGCTTCTAACATGCTATTTATCTTTTTGCCAAAGCAATAGAGCGCTTGGATTTTCCTTTTGCCAATTCACCTTTTCTTTTTCTTCACTTGAGTAGGTTATATATCTAATCTTCCTATCGATTAATTTTTCCGTTTTGTTAATTAACTTTATTAGAAATTCAATGTCAATTGACCCTAGAAAAACTAGGTCTATGACCTGACTATCAATTCCGTGAGCAAAATCTCCAACAACGTATACTTCTTCTACATCACCTAATCGGGTTATTACTGTTTCAATAATGGTATTGAAGCCTATATTTTTCAATAAAATATTGTGGACTTCATTGAATAATGGATGGGAAGTATTTGCCTTAAAGAGTTTTTTATTCCCTTGTGCGTGGGATACAAGCATTCCAGCCTTTTCAAGCCGATTAAGCTCTAATCGTATAGAATTTGAAGATTCTCCAAATTCTGATTCTAATCCCCTCAGGTAAGAAGTGTTTTTGCTGTTCAAAAAGAACTTTAACAGCAGTTTTACTCTAGTTTTAGATGATATAAGTGTCTCTAACATAATGAGTAATATTACTACTCATTATTGAGACACTATATTGCGTTTTAACCACTAATTTAAGCCATGATATCTGCATATATTTTTTGCAGCATCACAAATAATACCCCTAGAAACCCGCCGAGAGCGATTCCCATAATTATAACAATTGGCCAGCCTTGTTTAGAATTGCCTAATGGAGCGTAAGGTGTATCTATAGCTTGGATAAATGGCGTTTGTTCTTGCAGCGCAAAACTTGATAATTCTAGGTTTTTCTTAGCTTCTCCTAGAGCAGCCCCGTATATAAGGATACTTTGCTGAAGTGTAGAAATTTTACTCTTGTCTACATATCTAAATAGTGCGTTGTTGGTATCCTGAAACTTGGCCAAAGCATAGGTGTTATTCTTCCAAAGAGTTTCAATGGAATCATGCTTTGCCTTCATAATATCAAAGGTTTTTTGTTGTTTTTCGGTAGATTTTATGATATAGAAAGACTTTAGCGCCTCGTAAATACTATTTGTAATTGCGATAGCAAGGTCCTCATTATAAGAACGGCTTGATAACTTCATAATTCCTGTTATCTCTCCATATTCCCCTACAACTATGCCTTCATTACCTTGGTCATCTCCAAAGAGTCTCGAGAAAAGTTGTTTGGTAATTTTTGACTGCAGTCTATTTTTAATATCTAAAGTATCAGCAGAAAACCTATAATTTCTTGTCTTTGCCTTGTTTTCCATATCCTCAAATGGTCTTTTGTACCATTTAGTATAATTCCACTGATTAAGCGTATCAAAGGACTCTATTAGATGATTTGCTAAATAGTCTTCTTTATTATTTACTTTGATTTTCTTGAGGAGAATTGTCCTTCCTATCTTATCAGACTTAGAAAGCTCTAGTACTTTATCCAGGTTATATTCTGAGCCTCCTCCACCTAATAAGCCACCGAAAGATCCCAATAAACTACCTAAGCCACCAAGAGAGGAGCTTTCATCCTCATTTACCATAAAAGTTAGCTTTGCGGTGTATTGTTTATTGTGTTTTAAGGCCTTGTATACGTGGAATGCAAGAGAAACCAAGATAATTAGCGAGATTAACTTCCACCTAGATAAAACATAGTAAAAGTAATCCCATAGTTTATTTATAAGATCTTTTAAGGAGATATCGTGAGGACCAGCCTCATTTTTTTGAAGATCTTCTGACATTTAGTCTTTATAATTTAAAAAGGGAGCAAACCACTTTTCGACTTCTTCTTTGGACTCATTTTTCCTTGCACTATAATCATCTACCTGATCTTCTGATATATCACCAAGAGCGAAATATTTCGATTCTGGATGACTAAAGAAAAATCCACTTACACTTGCAGCTGGATACATAGCTAAGCTCTCTGTTAACTTAATCCCAGTCTTGTTTTGTGCGTCTAATATGTTAAAAATGGTGGTTTTTTGAGTATGATCAGGACATGCAGGATAACCAGGCGCAGGTCTTATACCCTGATACTTTTCAGCTATAAGGTCCTCATTATCAAGCACTTCGTTGTTATATCCCCAATACATTGTTCTGACTTTATGGTGTAGATATTCCGTAAAAGCTTCCGCAAGTCTATCTGCTAAGGCTTTCAACATTATAGAACTATAATCGTCATTGTCGACTTTAAATTGTTCTACTTTATCTTCTATATTAAGACCCGTAGTTACAGCGAATGCCCCTATGTAATCTTCATATCCTTTTGGAGCTACAAAATCTGATATCGATAAATTAGGGAGGCCTTGTACTTTCTTACGCTGTTGTCTAAGGCAATATATAGTATCTAAGACTTTTTCTCGATCATTATTAGTATACAATACAATGTCATCTTCTTCAGTATTAGCTGGAAATAACCCCCACGCCCCCGAAGCCTTGATCCATTTTTCTTTAACGATCTGATCTAGCATCTTTTGAGCATCATCAAAAAGTTTCTTTGCTTCTACACCTACAATCTTGTTTTCGAAAATTTTGGGATACTTTCCTTTTAACTGCCAGCTACTGAAGAATGGTGTCCAGTCTATGAAATCTAATAATAGAGATAGATCTAAGTCATCAACGGAATTCACTCCTAGCTCTTTAGGTGCATGAAACTTCATCGAATTCCAGTCTGTCGAGAACTTGTTTAATCTAGCTTTCTCTAAAGGGATATATGTTTTAGTTGAAGTACTTGCTTTTCTTTTTATGCGCAGTTCTTCATATGATTGTTTGACATCTAGGATGTAGTTAGATTTTGCGTCTTCATTGTCTGATGTTAGTGTGCTTGCAACAGCAACACTCCTAGAAGCGTCTAGTACATGAATAGTTGAACCAGAGTAATGCGGTTCTACTTTGATCGCTGTATGGATCTTAGAAGTAGTAGCACCACCAATAAGAAGTGGAACTTTAAAACCTTCTCTTTCCATTTCTTTGGCCACATATACCATCTCGTCAAGGGAAGGAGTGATTAATCCACTCAAACCTATGATGTCCACGTTTTCTTCTTTAGCCACTTGAAGAATTTTTGCGCAAGGAACCATTACTCCTAAATCGATTATTTCAAAATTATTACAGGCTAAGACTACTCCTACGATATTCTTTCCGATATCATGGACATCTCCTTTTACTGTTGCTAGTAGAATTTTTCCTTTTGTAGAAGCTCCTGATCCTGCTTTAGCAGCTTCTATAAAGGGGTTAAGGTATGCTACACCCTTTTTCATTACGCGGGCACTTTTAACTACCTGTGGCAAAAACATTTTGCCTGCACCAAATAAATCACCAACTACGTTCATGCCATTCATGAGTGGCCCCTCGATTACAGATATTGGAGTTGGATATTTTTGGCGAGCTTCTTCGATGTCTTCGTCTATAAATTCTGTTATCCCTCTAACTAAAGAATGCTCTAATCTTTTTTCAACAGATGAATCCCTCCATTCTAGATTTTGAACCAAAGTTTTACCCGATCCTTTTACATTTTCCGCAAACGTAATTAGTGCTTCAGTAGCATTTTCCTTCCTGTCAAATAAAACGTCCTCAACTAGTACGAGTAGATCTTTAGGGATATCCTCATAGATTTCCATCATACCAGCATTTACAATACCCATGTCCATTCCAGCTTCAATAGCATGATAAAGAAAAGCTGAGTGCATTGCCTCTCGAACTACATTATTACCTCTAAATGAAAAAGATAAATTACTTACTCCTCCGCTAACTTTAGCATAAGGACACGCTGCTTTGATCTGCCGAGTAGCTTCGATAAAGTTCATGGCGTATTTGTTATGTTCTTCCAAACCAGTTGCTACTGCAAAGATATTTGGATCAAAAATGATATCTTCTGGAGCAAAATTCACTTCATTAACTAGGATGTCATAGGCTCTTTTACAGATATCTACTTTTCGCTCAATGGTATCTGCTTGACCTTCTTCGTCAAAAGCCATTACTACCGCTGCAGCTCCGTATTTCCTTACTATGTTTGCGTGCTTTTTAAATTGTTCTATACCCTCTTTCATAGAGATAGAGTTCACTATACATTTTCCTTGTACACACTTTAACCCTTCTTCTATAACTTCGAATTTAGAAGAATCGATCATGATAGGTAGTTTAGCTATATCAGGCTCAGACATAAGTAAATTAAGGAAGTTTTTCATTTCCTCTTTAGAGTCCAGAAGACCCTCATCCATGTTTACATCTATGATTTGTGCTCCTCCTTCCACTTGGTGATTAGCAACTGTAAGCGCCTCTTCATACTTCTTTGATTTTATGAGTCTAGCAAATTTCTTAGAGCCTGTTACATTTGTGCGCTCACCTATATTTATAAAATTTAAATCTTTACGAACTATGAGAGGTTCTAAACCAGAGTAGTTAGAGAAATTGCTTTTCTCAGGTTTAGTGCGTGGAATTATATTGTCTACAATGTCGGCCATTGCTTTTATATGCGAAGGCGTAGTTCCGCAGCATCCTCCTAAAATATTTACAAAACCACTTTCCACAAAATCTTTTACTAAGACTTGCATGTCACTTGGTCCTTGATCGTATTCTCCGAATTCGTTTGGAAGTCCTGCGTTAGGATAGGCACTAGTATAGCAAGATGCGATGTTAGAAAGCGACTGAATGTGAGGCCTTAACTCTTTAGCTCCGAGTGCACAATTTAATCCAACGCTAAAAAGATTCATGTGGGATACAGAAATCCAGAACGCCTCTACGGTCTGACCACTGAGTGTTCTACCACTGGCATCAGTGATAGTGCCTGAGACCATAATTGGTAATTTCTTACCGATCTCTTCAAAAAGTGTGTCAACGGCAAAAAGTGCTGCCTTACAATTAAGTGTATCAAAAACGGTTTCTATCAAAATTGCATCTACACCACCATCTACTAAACCTTTAGCCTGTTCTTTGTAACACGCCACTAATTCATCAAAACTTACCGCCCTATAACCAGGGTTATTTACATCAGGGGATAGGGAAGCAGTCTTGTTAGTTGGTCCAATTGCTCCTGCTACAAATCGAGGTTTGTCTGGGTTCTCAGCAGTATACTTGTCTGCTATTTTTCTTGCGACTTTTGAAGATGCCAAGTTTAGCTCATATGCGATATCAGACATGTCATAATCATCTTGTGAGATAGAGTTAGCATTAAAAGTATTGGTCTCGATTATGTCTGCTCCAGCTTCTAAAAACTGTCCGTGTATTTTTTCTATGATATCTGGTTGGGTAATGGACAGGATATCATTATTGCCTTTTATGTCCATATGGTAATCTTCGAATCTCTCTCCGCGATAATCTTCTTCAGACAAATTATAGGTTTGTATCATAGTGCCCATTGCACCATCAAGGAGAAGTATTTTCTCTTTGACCACATCTTGCATCGTTTTTTTCATAAAACTTTTAGTAGTCCAGTCGTTGGTTAGCGATATTCATCCGAATACCAGCACCAAAATAAGTAGTGTTTATATCATTAACATCTTCCTCGCTATCTTGTTTGCGAATAAGGAAGTGCAAATCTGCAAATATATTATGATATAGTTCGTAGCTGGCATTTAGACCGATTTGTGTGATCTTGCCCGATATTCCTTGCCCGATGAAGTTACCATACTCTTGAACACGTGTTTGATAGCTATAAAGAGGGTTTGCGCCCCAATTTTCGCCTTGAGGATCTTCTCCATAATTGGCTACCATTAGCTTAGAATCAAATATAATTTTAGGGCTTGGCTGGTATCTTAAGGTTACTAAAAACTCTTTAAAGTTAGCTCCTAGTGGGTGCGAAAGGGGCTGAAGGTGATGTGAATAGCTAGCTATCGCAATAGAAGAGTTTTCTTGGAGTGTATCTACGTGCTGAAATGTAAATGGCTTTATCACATTGTATTCTACTCTCGCATCGAGGTGATCTATTCCAGCGACATTAACGTACTTCAGGCCTAGCTGAAACCCATATTTGTTTGCCCAGTATCCGTCTCGTGCTCGTAACTCACTAAAATCAAATTCGTCAAGGAGTAACTGGGAATAAAGCTGAAATTGTTTTTTGAAATTCCACTTTGCATTTAAACCTATCAAAACATTATCAGGGCTATCTAGGAATTGCTCAACAGTCCTATAGATTATGATTGGATTTAAATATTGGAATTCGAAGTTGTTAGTCCTATTAAATATTATCGTTTCAAATAACCCAATACTGATATTGTCATTAACCTCAAAGTCCAAGTAATGAGAAGCCATATACTTCTTTGGGATTAGGATGTCACCACGAGTGTCTAGGGAGCCAATTGTTGATAATTCTGCAAAAATATTTTGATAATGAAACTTCCAAAATTTAGTATTGAATTTTAAGTAGAAGTAATTATGAGCATAGTCATTAAGCAAAAGTGAATTATATCCATGACCAATAAAGTGTTTACCATGACCAAACTCTAACCCAATACTCTTAGAAATATTAAATCCGACAAAGCCTTGTGCATTCAGAAAATCCCAGCCATTAAATTTAGGGTTTACAATACTTTCAAATGGTTTAAAATATGCGTTACCAGGAATAGCTTTATCACGTGCAATCCTTTTATTGATGTGTTCCAGAAAGTGTTGTTGATTCTCAAATAAACTAGTAAAGAAATAAACCTTACCGTCTATCGCTCCTCGCATCTGAAACCCTCTAGTGTTTTGAAATACAGGATCTTCTTGGGCAGAATCGTTACCAAGCTTGAAGTTTATTATTGGATTTAATTTTAAAAAAAAGTCTTCAGTCTTAAATGATATAAAATCTGCAGGTGACTTGTAAAAGATTCCTAGAAATCCATCTTGATCAACTAATGTTTCATTATTAATCTCAGCGAAGCTTTGAGGGTCTCTTTTTTTAATTGTGAAAAAGGTCCTGCTGCTGTCGACATATTTCTTTTCGAAAATATCCTCTGGGTTAGAGGTTTCTAAATCAAAGTCATCTTTGAAGTGTTGATACCATTCATCATTATCCACAAAGAGGTACTGTAGATCAGATCTATCTAGTTCTGATAGCTGTGCATTTATCCCAGTCTTAAGTGCAAACTGAGTAGCATCCTTACGAGAGAAATACTTTATAGATGAATGATATACACCCTGGGTGCCGTGGAGAATCTCTAGTCTATCCAAAATATGATAAGACTTAGGGTTTAAGGGAAGTGTGCTAGATTGAGCCCAAGCGAGTTGGGTAAATAGCAAACTAGTCAATAAAATCAAAGTAGACTTTAAGTTGAACATGGGTTTCGTTTCTCGATTCAGATAGTGAAGTTCAAAAGGAACTTCTTCAATAGGTCATCAAAAATGAGACCGTCACTATCTAAAAACGCTACTTTGATAGGTAATATATATATCGGCAGATTATTTTGTTGAATATAATTGTAGTGCTCTCCGAGCCTGATTCCATCTTTTTCGGTAGTTAAGATGTATTTATTGGGATTTTGAATTTGATTATAGGTTAATACTAGTTGCTCAAGGTCAATAGATGTGAAGTAATGATGGTCTTCATATTTCATATTTACGATCTCATTATGTTCTTCTTCTAAATGATCTATGAGATAATCGGTACTGGCAATTGCTGAAATAAGGATAATAGACGCCTTTGACTGTGAGACAAGCTTATTAGAAAAGTCAAATATGTGATAAGGCGTCAGATAATCATACTTAGAGAAGAATATAGTTTGATGAGGGTATGGTTTAATTTGAGATTTAATATGTTCTCTTTCTCTAGTCTCTAGTTTATTAGGACACTTACTTACTATAATTATGTCTGCTCTCTTATAGGACGATTTATTGTCTCTAAGTCTTCCTGCTGGCATCAAAGCGTCTTCGTAAAATGGTTTTCTATGTTCTGTCAATAAAATATTTAAACCAGGAATAACTGAGCGGTGTTGAAATGCATCATCTAGCAAGATAACTTCTATGTTAGGTTGCTTTTGCACCAGCTGAGGTATTCCGATGTTTCTAGATTCTGCGACTGCCACAGAGATGCTAGGAAATTTTCTTTTGAATTGTAATGGCTCGTCACCTGAATGTGAGACATTGTCCTGCTTCGTTACTTGTCTGAAGCCTTTTGTTTTACGCTTGTAACCCCTACTGAGAGTAGCCACGTTTAGGTAATCTTTTAATAGGAGTATTAGGTATTCTATGTGTGGAGTTTTCCCTGAACCACCTACGGTTAAGTTTCCTACACTGATAACGGGCAAATTAAATTTTGAGCCTTTGAGCATTTCAGTCTCGTAGAAACCATTTCTGATCGAAATACCAATGCCGTAAAGTAAGGAGAATGGATACAAGAATATTTTTGCTATAAATTCTTGGATCATTTTTTATTGGTTTGAGTCATGATGTCATTTCCTATTGCACATTGGAGACATCTGTGCTTACTGCAAAATCTAGTCTTAAGATGAATCAGCGCTTGAGAGTCAAATGCAGATACAGACTTTACACCCAAGCTATTCCATTTATTGATAATTTGATTTTTCTCTGAAGGTAATGCTTCTAACAAGTCAAGAGACTTATCAATATACTTTTGTTCTCCACGCAGCTTCCCATATAAAAAAATGATAGGGATTACTGCATTTATTAAGATCGTGTTGATCCTATTTTTACCAAGTGTTTTTTTCTTGATGCTTTTAGATTCTTTGTCAAAAAGGTAGTGGTCATCCCAATATTCTGAAGCGCTTATTTTTTTAAAAACAAGTATGAAGTCTTCTAAAGATCCATTCAAGAACTTATCAAACATCAAATTATTAGATTGATAAATGGCTGCAAGCTGGGAGATTCTTAATGTTGGAAAGTTAGAAGGTCTGAGCCTAAGTAATTTCCAATTAATAAAGGATGGTTTTTTAAGGTCATATTTTTTTGATAGGAACTTATATTCCTTTTGTAATGTAATAGGATAATTATCTTTTTGCGAGTCGTTAAGTAAACCTGATTGTCCAAAGAGTAATGCTTCTACTTGATCAATATTGTGAGCATGTTTAAATAAAATACCGACATCTATTGACCTAGCTACAACTTCCATCTGTGAAGAATTAGGTTTAAGACCAAGATTCTTTGCTATCAGCACAAATAGGAGTTGTTCCCAATTATTGTTAACAAGGTTTAGTGTTGTAGATAAACCTCCAATTTTTTCTTCTAGTCGATCGATCATTAAGTGCTCGATCCAAGATTTAATCTTTATTTCTTTGACTTGAGTTATGTGCTCCTGACAAGGTATCCAGAGTTGTGAGTTGAGTAGACTAAGGTATTTATTCTGCAACTTGAGATCTACTTTGTCATAGAGTTCTAGACATGGGATAGCATTGTTTTGATTATCCAAAACTTTCACATCTTCTTTCCATACAACATGGAGGATTACATTGTTATAAGCTCTATGTTCAGCATGTTTGTGTTTGATCCAGTCTGATGCATTGAGATGCATCTCTACGCTGCCTACCCAATGAGTATTATCTATGGAAAGTTTAGCTTCTAAGAAATCAGGGCCTTCACCTGTATTGTAATTTCCAACATTTTCAATTTTTACTTGGTGCCCATTAGTCGTGATGAGATTAAGAAATTCAAACTTTTTGAATCGCCAGACATAATGTAGAAAATCTTCTTTCACTATGATAATATAGTTGTAAGATTATATTCTATCATATTGTTGAAAACTATAATCATATTCATTTTTATCGTCTTTCTTACAGTCTTGTTTCTTAGACAACTTCCATTGGGACATATCTAGTTTTGGGAAAAACACATCTCCTTCTACATCAAGATCAACCTGTGTCAAATACAGTTTGTCGCAGAGATCAATAGACTGCTCATAGATTTGTCCACCACCGATGATGAACGCTTCTTCTTCTCCATTCTCTTCAGCTATGCTTAATGCCTCACCGATACTGTGAGCTATGAGACAATTAGAGACGGTATAAAAAAAGTCTCTAGTCACGATAACATTAGTTCGCTTAGGGAGTGCTCTGCCTATCGATTCAAAGCAATTACGACCCATAATTATATGGTGATTAAGAGTAGTCTTCTTAAAGTATTTTAAATCGGCAGGAAGATACCATGGTATGTCATTATCTTTTCCAATGACATTGTTATTAGCTGTCGCTACAATACAAGACACCTTCATGATTATGTTTTATTTAGTAGGTCTATTTCTAAAATTCTATTTTCTAAGTATTCTCTTTTTGCTTCACCTGTTAGATATTTTTCAATCATAAGACTTGCCAGAGGGCACGCTACAGCACTTCCACCACCTGCATTTTCTACGAATACTGCGATAGCAATTTTAGGGTTATCTTTTGGTGCAAAGGCCATAAATACTGAGTGATCAATTCTATTCCCAGAGGTATTTTGCGAAGTTCCTGTCTTACCACAAATATCTAAACCAGGTACAAATGCAGAATAGCCAGTGCCTGCCGATACTACTTGATGTAGTCCCTGGATGACTAGATCGTAATGTTTTTTGTCTATGCTGGTTTCATTTTTGGTTCTATACTTTTCAGGTATCTCGAGGGCATTGTCTGCAAATGATTTAATAAGGTGCGGGGTATAGTAGTGGCCCCTGTTTGCTATTACAGCAGCTATGTTTGCCATTTGTAAAGTGGTTAGTTCGATTTCTCCTTGTCCGATCCCAATGCTCAGAATGTTAGGCGCTCTCCACTTCCATCCTTGGGGATTAAAAATATCATCGAAGTATTTCGCACCAGGGAAAAATCCAGAATGTTCATGCGAGTTGTCTACTCCTAGCTTATTTCCAATTCCAAATTCTGCTAAATAATCTTTCAATTCATCAAGCCCTACTCCAGGCTTTGTATATCCTTCTTTCTCAAGGAAATCACGCATTGTTTGATAGAAGTATGAGTTACAAGAATATTGTAAAGCAGACGTGAGCGTAACAGGAGAAGGATGGTCTCTGCAACCCTGAGAGAACCCTGTGGTTGTCACCGCATAGGACCCATTACATGTTTGTCTTTTTGATCGATTAATTATATTTTCCTGTAATGCCGCTAACGCCATGACAGGTTTAAAGATCGAACCAGGTGGATACTTAGCCATTATTGCGCGATCAATAAAAGGCTTATCAATAGTATCCTGAGTAAGTTTAAGGAATGTATCACCTCTTTTTCTCGAGATAATTAGATCATTGGGATCATAATTTGGAGCGCTTATCATAGCCAAGATTTCTCCTGTTGCTGGTTCTATTGCCACAGCACTTCCTCTTTTATTCGAAAATAAATATTCGCCATATTGTTGGAGATCCAGATCTAAAGAACTTATAAGATCAGACCCACTTACTGCTGAAGAATCAAGCTCACCTTCATTTAAACTTCCGACTTCTCTTCCGAGATTATCCCTTAATACAAATGACAAGCCCTTTGCACCCCTAAGCTGATCGTCATATTGTTTTTCTAACCCAGTTTTTCCTGTATAATCTCCAGATTTATATTTTTCAGGATTTTTTTTGATATCAAGAGGCGTCACTTCTCCAAGATATCCTAGCACGTGAGCAGCATTCTTATGAGGGTAGGAGCGTATACTTCGGAATACTGATTCGAAGCCAGGGAACTCGTGGAGATGCTCTTGGAATTTCCCAAAAGTCTCTGGTGAAATTTGTTTTGCGAATACGAATGGGACTGACTTATTGAATCTAAAATCTTTCCAATCTTTATCTAGATAAGTATTAAAATCATCTACAGTAATATCTAATAACTGGCAGAACTTAAGAGTGTCCATTTTAGGATCCATCTCATTATATGTCAGATTAAGTTCGTATGAAGGCTTGTTAACTACAAGTAATTTTTCATTACGATCAAAGATCATCCCACGAAAAGGGTAGACAGTTTTTTTGCGCAGCGTTACATTAGTGGCTCTCTCTTTTAGCGATTGATCGAAGATTTGTAATTCTCCAACTTTTATAATTAAAATTAAAGCAGCAAGAATAAACGAACCTTGAATAACTCTCTGTCTAAAAAACGCTTCCTTCAAACTGTAGTTTTAAATATAAATTGATGAATAAGAATAAATACGATTGAAAAAATAAAACTCGATATCGAGTTCATTATTATATCAAATATAAATACAAATGAAAAGGCTTCGACACTAAAATAAAACAACATGAAGACAAATAGCATAAAACAAGAGTAGGGGAGGAACCATTGAAAACCTAGATTGTGAGAAGATGGACTGATGTCTATCGAATACCCTCCATGAGGTTCGAGGTATTTGAGTACATAATTTCGAATGTAGGCTATAAACACACAAGCGCTAGCATGTACACCTATGGAATCATAAAACACATCAACAGTTAAACCTATGGCAAAACTTAAGGCTATGATTAAAGGTCTAGGAATGTTTAAAGGAAACAGTAAAATAACAATAGGGTAGACTATGATATGTATGTAATCAAAAGAGCCGAAAGTTATCTTTATGCTCATAAAGACAAGCACCTGCAGCGCAATAAAAACAACGGCGCGCAATAAATTATTAATAACCGTTTTATTCATCCTTCCCTTGTAGTTCCTTTATCTCTTCTTTATCCTTATTGTTGATAATATAGATTGTCCCAAGATTAGTTAGGTCTGCACTCAACATAATTTCAATATCAAAATTTGAAGTTCCTTTTTTTGGTTCAATGCTCTCTATAACGCCAATATCAAGGCCTTGCGGAAAGATAGTCGAATAACCACTGGTTACAATTGTATCTCCTACGTTAACTTCTGCATATCTTGGAATGGATTCTAATGTCATCCTTCGGGGGTCGGTGCCTTTCCAAAATAAATTACCGAAGAAGTTACTTTGCTTAATTCGAGCACTGATTCTGGTTTGGGTATTTAAGAGAGAGATTGCTAGTGAGTATTTATCAGATGTGCTTTTGATAATTCCTACAATTCCATCTTCATTAATCACTCCCATGTCTTTTTTAATGCTATCTCGCTTGCCTTTGTCGATGGTAAGGTGGTTATTACGAAATCTATAATCTTGATTAAAAATAGCTGCCGGGATAAGGTCATATTGAAGATTAGAATCGACTTCTATTTCTGTGCTATATCCTTTTCGCTGCAATAAGCTTTCTTTCAATAAAGCATTTTCTTCTTGAAGTTTTTTATTGATGTCATCTAACTCTAAGAAGGATTTAAAGTTGTTCTTCTTTTCGAGGATAGTACCACTGAAGAGGTTAGAAGAGTTAATCCAAATATCTTTTTGCGAGGGGTTGTAGTTGACAATTAAAGCAAAACAAATTATTTCTAATACCACGAAAGTTATCAAAGAGCCGAATCTTATAAGTAAGGCAATAAGATTGCGCATCTACTATGGTTTTAGATACTTTTTCTGTCAATAAGAAAAGAGTACTTATGAGTGTTCTTTAATGCCATACCTGTTCCTTTTACAACGGCTCTTAATGGATCGTCTGCAATGTGAACAGGCAGCTTAGTTTTTGCGGAGAGTCTTTTATCTAATCCTCTTAGCAATGCTCCTCCACCAGTAAGGTAGAGTCCAGTTTTGTATATATCCGAAGCTAATTCTGGGGGAGTATCTTCAAGGGCCTTAAGCACAGCTTCTTCAATTTTAGAAATTGACTTATCGATAGCCTCAGCAGTCTCTTGGTAAGTTGTGAATACTTGCTTAGGAATTCCAGTGAGTAAATCTCTTCCGTTTACAGGATATCTGTCTGGTGGGTTTTCTAGCTCTCTTAATGCGGAGCCCACATTTAATTTGATCTGCTCAGCGGTACGTTCTCCAATTAGCAAGTTATGCTTTCGCTTCATGAAGTCTATGATGTCATTGGTGAGTTCATCTCCAGCTGTTCTGATAGACTGATCTGTGACAATTCCTGATAGGGCTATAACTGCAATCTCAGTAGTACCTCCTCCTATATCAATAACCATGTTACCTATTGGCTCCTCTACATCAAGTCCTATCCCGAGCGCAGCAGCCATTGGCTCATGTATTAAGTATGTTTCTTTAGAATCGACGTGATCAGCTGAGTCAAATACAGCTCTCTTCTCCACTTCCGTAATCCCTGAAGGTATACAAATCACAATCTTGAGATGAGTAAAGAAGCTTCTCTTTTTCCCAATCATGGCGATTAAGCCCTGGATCATTAATTCAGCCGCTTGGAAATCTGCAATCACACCGTCTTTAAGTGGTCTGATAGTTTTAATGTTTTCGTGTGTTTTTTCGTGCATCATCATGGCACGAGTACCTACAGCAAGCATTTCTCTCGTTGAGCGATCTATAGCCACAATAGAGGGCTCATCTACTACCACTTGATCATTTTGTATGATAAGGGTATTAGCTGTACCTAAGTCCATCGCTAACTCCTGAGAAAAAAAACTTAAAAACTTCATCCAATAGTTGGTTTAATACCTGCTGGTTAAGGGGCAACCTTAGTAATACAAAAATCGTGACAAGAGGGCCAAATCACGTTAAGGACATCAATAAAGAACCAAAATACCAGCAATCACTCTATAATGGGCGAATTTATACCAAATTTCACTGTAAAACACTAATTATTCGGTTCTAAACGACGACTTGTGTCATATCCGTCAGGTCTAGATATTTATTAGCTAAATCCCTGATTTCTGAGCTTGATATGGTTAGCGTTTTGGCGATTATTTTTTCGAATGATGATAATTCCATATTTGATGAAATTACGTTTCGAATTATCCGAGAACTTTTGAGTGGTCCGTCTAGCATACTTAGGTAATTACCCGCCATATAGTTCTTAACCATCTTAAGTTCATCATCAGGGACTAGATCTGATTTTAACCTTTTGATTTCAAGTTTAATCTGATTAATTGTGTCTTCCACATACTCTTTACTTACCTCAGTGCTGATGTAGAAATATCCATCATGAATCATCGCATCTATCCCTGCATAGATATTGTAGGTATACCCTTTGTCTTCTCGGATATTAGACATCAACCTTGATCCAAAATACCCACCTAGAAGTGTAGACATAACTGATACACCGGCATAATCTTCATGCTTTTTGTTGAAAAGTCTTTTGCCATATCTAATTGCAGATTGGTAAGGATTTGGAGATTCTAGTTTTAAGTTTTCTACTGGTCTAATACTATTATCGAAATCGGAAATACTCCTAGTCGCTACTGATGTATAACTTCCAAAAGCTTTATCTAGGGTATTTATGACGCTACTATTAATTTTGCCACTTAAAAAAACCACACATCGATTTAAACCATAGGTAGCATTATATTCACTGATAAGATCTGTTCTTTGTAACGATTGATAATAGTCTATCGAGCTGTTGTATCCATATGGGTGATTTTCACCATATAGAGATTCAGTTAGCGCACGATAAGCAATGACATCGTTTTTCATAAGGTCTACCTCGAGCCGTTGTTTCATATTGGATTTAAATAACTCTAACTCTTGCTCGGGAAAGGTAGCATTTGATAAAACATCTACAATTATTCCTATGATTGATTCAAAATGTTGGGCGAGACAATAGAGCGTAATCTTAGTGGTATCTATGTCACTAGAGGTATTAAAGGTAGCACCATAAAACTCCAACCTTGAAGCGATTTCTTCTCCTTTCGTATTTGCAGTTCCTTCTTTTAATAAGCTCGCAATGGTTCTTGAGGCAGTTCTTACTTTTTCAAAAGGTCTACCAGCTTCTAATATAATTTCTAGTTTAATTACATCCTGGGTGCTTCCAGAAATTGCATATACAGGAATGCCATTAGACAAAGTATGTAGATCAATAACAGGTAATTGTACCTGTTGTATTGGATTTATCTTAGGACCATTAATCCTCTCAGTGCTCATTTACCCAGATTAATGGGCAAAAGTAACCTATCCCGATATGAGTATGATAAGTTTAATTTTCTATTTTTACATTTTTCGATCAAACCTCGCAAAGACTAATGAAATTTAGTGTTTCTTCTACAGATTTACTTAAGCAGTTATCCCTAGGTAATGGGGCTATCAACTCTAACCCAGTCTTGCCTATTTTAGAAGATTTTCTTTTCACTATCAAAGGAAATAAGCTAACGATAAGTGCTACTAACCTAGAAACAACGATAATCACTTCCATGGATGTCACGGCTGATGGCAATGGCAAGATTGCTGTTCCCGCTAGGATTTTATTAGACACGCTTAAAGCACTTCCTGAGCAACCAGTAGACTTTACAGTAAATGAGGACACACATGCGATTAAGGTGAAGTCAGCATTTGGCCAATATAACATGGCAGGGGATAATCCAGCAGACTTCCCAGAAATACCAAAAGATACAGACACAGAAACTTTAGAGATAGACTCTGATATTATAGGGCAGGCAATCAGCAAGACACTCTTTGCCACAAGCAATGATGAGTTGCGTCAGGCAATGATGGGAGTGTTAGTCCAGATTGATTTTAAGGATGTTACTTTCGTAGCCACAGATGCGCACAAGCTGGTCAAGTATAAGTTTGGTAATATTAAAAGTGATGTAAATCAATCATTTATAGTACCTAAAAAAGGACTGACCTTATTAAAAAGCGCACTGACTGAAAAAGGCAATGTCAAAGTCTCTTTCAACAAGAGTAATGTCTTCTTTGAGTCGGGCGATACTCAGGTCATTATTAGATTAATAGATGAGAAGTATCCAGATTATAATGCAGTAATCCCAGCTAATAATCCTAATCTATTAGTATTATCGAGAAAGGATTTTCAGAACTCCCTGAAACGTATAGCTATCTACGCTAACAAAACTACAAACCAGGTAGTACTTAATGTAGACGATGGTAGTCTTACAATATCTGCACAGGATTTAGATTTCTCTAACGAAGCGACGGAACAGATGTCTTGCACTTACACAGGTGAAGCAATGACTATTGGGTTTAATGCTAAGTTTTTAATTGAGATGTTATCAGTGCTAGAATCTGATGATATTAATCTGGAACTGTCAACGCCAAATAGAGCTGGTATTTTATTACCTGCCGAAGCGAATGACAATGAAGATCTTATCATGCTTGTCATGCCTGTCATGATGAGTAATTAGAAATATACTCCAGTGAAAATCGGTTTGTTTTTTGGTTCATTTAATCCTGTCCATGTCGGGCATATGATTATTGCAAACTACATCATAAGCAACACTGATTTAGACCAAGTATGGATGGTGGTATCTCCCCATAACCCGCATAAAAAGAAACAATCTCTAGCTAAAGATCGTGATAGGCTTCATCTAGTAAGACTTGCGATAGGAGATAATTTAAAAATTAAGGCGAGTGACATTGAGTTTGATTTACCACAGCCATCTTACACCATCGATACATTGACTTTTCTTCGAGAGAAGCATCCCAAAAAGACTTTTAGCTTGATAATGGGTGGTGATAATCTTGCCACTTTACACAAATGGAAAAATTATGAGAGTATCATTAATAACCACCACATCTTTGTGTACAAAAGACCTAGGTACAGGCTAGGCGATTTAAAGGACCATAACAATGTTACCATCTGTGATGCACCCCTCTTGCAAATATCAGCAAGCTATATCAGGAAGAGTATCAAAGAAAAAAAATCTATACAATACCTAGTGCCAGATAAAGTCTATGAGTATCTAGAAGCGACACCGATTTATAAATAAGTAAAACAGCATAGCGTTTTTTACGTTTTATAAAAGCCATGAGAGCCATCCTTTTATTTGTTTTATTCTTCTCGAGTCTGAGTCTTATCGGGCAGACAGCTATAGGGGAATGGCAATCGCACTTACCTTACCAATCATTTAAACGAGTAATTCAGAGTGAGGATAAAATCATATATGCGACAGACTGGTCGATTCTCACAATTGATAAGGATGACTTCTCTTGTGAGAAACTTTCTAAAGTAGAAGGGCTTAGTGACATTGGCATCAGTGAGATATCATATGACTTTGCTAACGAACAACTTCTTATAGGCTATGATAATAGTAACATCGATATCGTACGAGGAAGCGAAGTAATCAACCTTCCTAATATCAAAACGAATCTAACCTTAACAGGAAATAAAGAAATTAACAAGATCTATATCGCCAATAATGAGTTTGCATATTTCGCAACTGATTTCGGGCTAGTTGAATTAAATCTTCAGACTTTTGATTTTGGGTTTACCGTGTTTACGGGGATGCCGGTGGAGGATGTACAAAGTATAGGGAGCAGATTGTTTATAGCTACAGAGGAAGGTGTTTTTCATATTGATCTAGCTTCGGATGATAATCAAGGAGACTTTAGTTTTTGGGATTTACTTGGACCAGAGGAAGGTTTACCTGTTGTATATTCTTGTGCTGCACTTACTGTTTTTAATAGCGACTTATATGCAGTGATAGATGGAGAGCTTTGGAAGCAAACAGACAACGGGTTTGAATTTTTCTATGCAGTCGAATCCAGCAGTTTTAATATTGAAACGCTGACTTTATCTTCAAATAACTTATTGGTAGGACTAAAGGATAATGCATTTAGCAGTAAGGTTTTATTTTTTGATAGAGAGGGTAATTTTGTCGAATCGCAAGGCGGATGCTCAGACAGAATACAAGATGTGCTGATGGATGAGCGAGGGAGAGTTTGGTATGCGGATGAATTTAATGAAGCACGCTATAGCAACTCAATTAATGATGAATGTCAAAGATTAAGATTTAATTCCCCTTTCTCGCATAAGGCTAGCAACATGGATGTGAGTGATGGAGAGCTTTTTGTAGCTTCAGGAGGAGTTAGCGAAAACTTTGGAACGCTGTCGGATAGAGAGGGGGTTTATATCCTCTCTGAAAATGACTGGACCAATGTGAATGAAAGTTCTTATCAGCCATTCAAAGAAAATGAATTGCTAAATTTTTATCAAGTGCTTAATCATCCTAGTCTTGAGAAATATTATCTAGGTACTTTCTGGGGGGGGCTTGCAGAAATTAGTAAAGAGACAAATGAACTCACTCTCTACAACAAAGAGAATAGTAGCCTTCAAGGAACTGTTGGGGATGAAGCACGAGAGAGGATTGCAGGTCTGGCGTTTGATAGAGATGAAAATCTATGGGTGACAAATATTGGCGCACCAGAACCGATTAGCGTTTTAACTCCCGAGGGTATATGGCATAGCTATGAAGTTAACCTTAGTGATAAAGGGCTAACAGAAATTAACGTAGATGAGAATGGATACAAGTGGATAGTGGTTTTTGGTAACCAGGGAGGAGTAATTATTTATTCTGAAGAAGGTACGATTGCTGATCCTACTGACGACAGACAGATATTTATTAATCAATCAAACAGTGAATTAACAACAAATACGGTAAACGCCATTATAACAGATTTAGATGGTTCTGTCTGGGTGGGAACCGCAAAAGGGCCTGTCATATTTGATTGTGGTGATGAGATTTTTGATGGAGAATGTGTAGGGAGGAGAATACAAGTATCTCAGGATAGCATAGGTGCAAACTTACTAGCAGATGTAGAGATTAGGACAATGGAAATCGATGGTGCAAACAGAAAGTGGTTCGGATCACGAAACGGAATATTCGTTCAATCACCAGATGGAATCACAGAGGAGCTAAGATTTACTGTAGATAACAGTCCGCTGTTTGATGATAACATCATTGACTTAGAATTTGATGGTGACTCAGGGATTATGTACATCGCAACCAACAAAGGTGTACAGTCATACAAAACTGCAAGCACAGCAGGAGAGCGAAGGCACTCAGAAAGCAAGATCTATGCTTACCCAAATCCCGTAAGACCCAACTACAATGGTCCTATAGCGATCAAAGGTTTGGTAAGGGACGCTAATGTAAAAATCACCGATGTAAATGGTAGACTTGTCTTTGAGACAGAAGCATTAGGAGGCCAAGCTGTTTGGGATGGCAGAGATTTAGATGGTAACAAAGCAGCAACTGGAGTTTATCTAGTCTTCAGTACTAATGATTCATCATTAGATAACCCAGATGCCATTGCCACTAAGATTCTCTTTGTCAATTAGCCAGGGCTAGATTTTTTGATTTAAATTTTTGTAAAACTTCTTCATAGTAAGCTTCGTACTGTGGGAGAATCTGATCGATATCAAATTCACTTGCTCTAGTTAATGCATTATGGCAAAACTGTTCGTGCATTTCAGGATTTGAGAGCAAGGATATCGCATGACTAGCCATGGCATCAATATCTCCTACTTCACACATAAATCCTGTTTTGCCATGGATGTTCACTTCAGGAATTCCTCCTACATTAGTAGAGACTACAGGTATCTGACAAGCCATCGCTTCAAGTGCTGCAAGCCCGAAACTCTCATTACTAGATGGTAACATGAAGAGGTCAGATATTGCAAGTAACTCTTCAACTGCATTTTGCTTACCCAAAAATCTAATCTCATCACATAAACCAATTTGTCTGCAGAGGTTTTCTAATTTGCTTCTTTCTGGCCCATCACCAATCATGAGCAACTTGCTAGGTACTTTTTTATATATTTTTTCGAAAGCCAAAATCACATCTTCTGCCCTTTTCACTTTTCTAAAATTAGAAGTGTGGGCAATTATTTTTTCACCATCAGGAGCAATCGCTTTTTTAAAGTGGTCCTTATTCAACTTCTTAAATCGTTCGAAATCTATAAAATTGTATATGACTCTGATATCATTTACAACACCTAATTTTTCTCGCGTTTCTTTCTTTAGAAAATCAGATACAGCAGTCACTCCATCGGACTGATCTATGCTGAATTTCACAACTGGTGCAAAAGAACCATCTATACCAACAATAGTAATATCAGTACCATGTAAAGTGGTGACTATGGGAATATGAATTCCTTGCGAAGCCAATATTTGCTTTGCCATATATGCTACTGCGGCATGTGGGATTGCGTAGTGTACATGCAGCAAGTCCAATCTTTCATGTTTAATTACATCTACTAATTTACTAGCAAGTGATGTCTCATATGGAGAGTATTCAAATAAAGGATAGTCGATGGGCTTCACCTCATGTAGAAAGACGTTTTCTGCAAAAGAAGTAAGTCTCGCAGGTCTCGCATTGGTGATGAAATGGATTTCATGTCCATTTCGTGCTAATCCTAATCCAATCTCAGTCGCTACTACACCACTCCCACCATATGTTGGATAACAAACTACTCCTATTTTCATCTTCTATAATTTCTATTAGCTATTTATTCTTGTTTATTGGAACAGAATTTAACTCTTTGGGTTTATATTATTATACTTATAAGCAAAGAGCACTAAACAAAAACTTTAAATACACTGTTCTTGTTATGTTTTTTTGTAAAAAATCAACTTAACCCTTATTGCAGGAATGGCGGTCTACTCCATTAAAGATCTAGAAAAGCTGTCTGGCGTAAAAGCTCATACACTAAGGATATGGGAGAAAAGGTATGGTATAATAAAACCAAAAAGAACCGAAACAAATATCAGGTATTACCTAGATGATGACCTTAAGCACATTTTAAACATTACTTTCCTCAATAGGAAAGGAATGAAAATTTCCAAAATAGCCTCACTCCGAAAAGAGGATATAGCGCATAAGGTAGCAGAGCACACAGAAGTAGATATAGAATTTGAGAATCAACTTGATGGCTTGACACTTTCATTGCTAGAACTAAATGAGTATCAGTTTGATAAAATCATAGAGACTAATATCAAGCAGAAGGGATTTAAGGAGACGATGCTTGAGGTGATTTATCCATTGCTAGACAAGCTGAGTACGATGTGGATGACGGGCTCTATAAACACTTCACATGAACGATTTGTAAGTAATATCATCAGGAGGAAGACCATTTCAGCAATTGATAGATTGGAGATTACTAGAGATAAATCAGCTAAGAAGTTTTTGATCTATTTACCAGAACAAGAGAATCATGAGCTTAGCCTACTATTTTTGCATTTTCTAATTAAGAAGAAAAACTTTAGTGTAATCAATCTTGGATTAAATATAGGCCTGCTTGAGCTCCAAGACGCCTATAATATTTCTAATCCAGACTATATATTTACGATTATCAACGACAGTTTCTCTGAAAAACCTCTCCAGCCATATATTAATTCCTTAGAAAAAGAGTTTAATAACTCTACGATCTTATTAACAGGGATACAGTTGATAACACAGAAAATAAAAACCAACAAGAATGGCTTGATATTATCTAGCCTCTCAGAAGTCATCCAATACCTGGATGAATTATAACAAGTATTAGTATTTAACATAAATCAATAAAAATGAAATTCTTATTTAGAACAGTATTATTATTAGCATTTTTCGCATCGTTAGCATCTTGCAAGCAATCTACAGGAGAGAAGGCTATCGTAGGGGAAGCAAAAGAGGTTGTCGCAAAGGCAATGACTGGAACATCATATGGTGTAGACTTAGGAGCAAGTAAAGTTATGTGGACGGGAAGTAAATTGACAGGAACACACTCTGGCACTATAGGTTTATCGAGTGGAAACATTCTATCAGAAAGTGGTAAGATTACAGGAGGTGAGTTTGTAATGGATATGAATTCACTTACGAACACTGATATGGAAGCAGGCCAAGGCAAAGAGAAGTTAGAAGGACATCTTAAGAATGAAGACTTCTTTGATGTACCACAATTTCCTACAGCTAAATTTGTTATCACCAAGGTAACAGCACTAGAGGGAGATGCTGAAGCAACTCATCTTGTTTATGGAAACCTTACGATGAAGGATGTTACGAAGGAAGTTGGCTTCAAAGCTAAAGTCTCTCAGTCTGAAGGAATGATTAATGTAAGTACTCCAAAGTTTGCTATAAACAGAACTGACTGGGGAATTAAGTACGGTTCATCATCTTTTGCAGATATAGCTAAAGACAAAGCGATCAATAATGATATCGATCTAGCAATAAACCTATCTGCAAAGGCTCAAGAGTCTTAAGTAGAATACATAAAAAATTATTAAAAAGCTCAACCGTTAGGTTGGGCTTTTTTTGTTTGAACTTCTATCGAGTATCTTTCGCAAATGTCTTCGACAAGGTTTAAGGCTGCCGTTTTGTTAATCCTATTTCTATGCTTAGGGATGTGGTGGCTCGTCTCATGGCAGTATTCGATGAAGTGGGACATTATGGACATCACACTTCCCTGGAATCACTTTATTAGCGAATGCATAAGGTCAGGTGATTTACCGCTATGGAACCCATATCTCAAGAACGGATTCCCGATGATGGGTTTGCCTGATACTTGGTATCCTATCACTTGGATAATTTCTTTTTTATTTGGGATGGATGTCTGGGCTATACAAATGGATTACCTACTACATTTATTTATTGGAGGTTTTGGATTTTACTCCTATGCTAAGTTCAAAGGTATAGATCAGCGTTACAGTCTGGCGCTTGGAGTTTGTTATATGTTTTCTGGATTTATGGTGGGTAATGCTCAACACCTAGGTTGGATTATAGGTGCCGCGTGGTTACCATGGGTGGTTCTTTATTTTGATCGCGTGATAGAAGGAAATGGGAAAGCAGAAATGTTGAAGCTAGCACTTTTTTCTAGTTTACTCTTTTACGGCGCTTATCCACCAATCACCATAATCTTGTTTTATGTTTTACTTGCAAAGATGTTGTTTGGATTTGTTGCCAAGTCTAAAAAGTTAGAAAGTAAAGCCATTACTAAAATTGGATTAAGCTTTCTGCTGTTTTTATTAATTTCTATAGTCGGAATCGTAGGATTGTACGATTTAACACCACACTTAAACCGTGGTGGTCAATTACCACT
>CALFUQ010000279.1 GCA_937929885.1 uncultured Saprospiraceae bacterium | reverse complement strand
TTAATAATGTCAGAAAACCCTCAAAAACTTTTTTTAGTAGACGGAGTTGGAGCGTTGATTTCTGCTTTTTTGTTGGGTGTGGTTCTTGTTAATTTTGAAGAAGTGTTTGGTATGCCAAAGGATGCACTTTATTTTCTGGCTATCCTACCAATCTTTTTTGCTGCTTATGATTTTATCTGTTACTTCCTAAAGCTGGATAACTGGCAGCCTTTTCTCAAAGTTATTGCGATACTAAATATTTGCTACTGTATTTTATCAATCATAGAAATGACTATACACTATGATTCATTGACTAAGTTAGGAATCGCTTATTTCGTAGGGGAGATTATTATCGTTTTTGGATTAGGTCTCTATGAATTGAAAGTTGCGAAATCAGGAGTCATTACAACCTAACACTGCGATCCCTCAACATGTGATCAGCGAGCACTAGTGCAGCCATTGCTTCAACTATCGGCACGGCTCTAGGTACGACACATGGATCATGCCTTCCTTTTCCAGTCACAGTAGCTTCATTACCATCTACATCTACGGATTGCTGATCTCTCATGATAGTAGCAACAGGTTTAAAGGCTATGTTAAAGTAAATATCCATGCCGTTAGAGATACCGCCCTGAATACCACCTGAGAAGTTAGTAGTTGTTTTAATAGCCTCACCCTCACTGATAAACTTATCATTATGCTCAGAACCTTTCATCGATATGGCAGCAAATCCAGAACCATACTCAAATCCTTTAACGGCATTAATGCTTAGCATCGCTTTACCAAGGTCAGCATGTAACTTATCGAACACTGGTTCACCTAGACCAGCTGGACAGTTTTTAATAACACATCTGATTGCTCCACCGATTGTCTCCCCTTGCTTTTTGATATCCTTGATTAGATCAATCATAGCATTAGCAGTTTTCTCTTCAGGACATCTGATGATATTGTCTTCTATTTTGGAGAAGTCTAGTTGGTTATCAGGTGTAACTAATTTTATGTTGCCGACTTGGTTTACAAATGCATTGATTGTAATGCCGCTTTCCTTCAATAAGGTTTTAGCTATTGCTCCAGCTGCTACTCTCGCTACCGTCTCTCTAGCTGACGATCTACCTCCACCTCTATAATCTCTGTTACCATATTTTGCTTTATAGGTGAAGTCAGCATGAGATGGCCTAAACTTATCAGCTATGTGGCTATAGTCTTTGGATTTTTGGTCTTTATTTCTAATCATGATAGAGATAGGCGTTCCAGTGCTTTTACCTTCGAATACGCCAGATAGTATTTCAAAATGGTCACCCTCTTTGCGCTGCGTGACGATGGCAGATTGGCCAGGTTTACGGCGATCTAGCTCAGATTGAATAAAAGCTTCATCTATAGATAATCCAGCTGGGCAGCCATCGATTGTGACGCCAAGAGCAACACCATGGGACTCACCATACGTGCTTATTTTAAATATCTGTCCAAATGAATTACCCGCCATATGATCGCTTTCTTATTTATCAGCTACAAATATGCCAAATAATAAAGTTTCGCGTCTTTAATGCCACCATTTTATACTTTTGTAGCTGTAATATCTAACCATGCTCTTTATACCCGCTGAAGCTCCAGATAAGCTGGAACTAAATAAGATTATCTCTCTCCTCCAGGAGCTATGCTTGTCTGATGTCGCACGCGAGCAAATTGCTAATGCTCCTTTTCTCCAAAATATACAGTTGATAAGTACTGCGTTAAGCGAGATAGCGGAGATGAAAGATATTTTGATCGAGGATGGTTCTATGCCACTAAGTGATTATGCGGCAATTGATAAAGACATAGCATTGTTAAATAAAATTGGTTTTGTACTTGATCTGGAGAGTATTATTAAAATCGAAAAGGTGCTCTCAAATTACTTTTCATTTGATGATTTTTTTGGAAAAGATAAACGAAAGACATATGATAATCTCTATGCTTTGCTCCAAGCCCATGAGATAGATCCTAAACTTAGAAATGTTATTAGCAAAATAATCGATGAGGATGGAGAAGTAAGAAGAAATGCAAGTCCGAACCTAGCATCTATCTACAAAGAAATCGACCAAAAATCTCGGGAGACCAATAAAGTCTTTAATCGGATTGTAGGAGAATTTAAAAACAAAGGCTTACTCTCTGATATAGATGAAAGTTATCGCCATGGTAGGAGGGTACTCGCGGTTCCAGCGGAGCATAAGCGAAAGATCAATGGGATAATTCATGATGAGTCAGGGACTGGTAAGACAGTATTTATCGAACCTCAGTCTGTGGTATTGCTCAACAATGAGATACTAGACTTAGAGTCAGATAAGCGAAAAGAGATTTATAAAATTTTAAAAGATTTATGTGATCAACTGAGACCTAGTGCTAATGATCTGCTTTCCGCTTGCGAATTTGTCAAAGCAGTCGATGTCTTGTTAGCAAAAGCAAGATTTGCCATCAAACTGAATGCTGTCAAGCCAGTGCTATTGCAAGCGCCAACGCTAGAATTAAAAACTGCCTATCATCCTTTGCTTTATCTCAAGCAAAAAAATACAGAGGATAAAACTATTCCATTTGATCTGGAACTCTATGGTAAAAACCGAATCATCCTAATCAGTGGACCTAATGCAGGAGGGAAGTCCATCACCATGAAGGCAGTAGGACTTCTACAGCTAATGGTGCAGAAGGCCATGCTAATACCAGTAGCAGAAAATTCAAAGATTGGCATATTTAAAAAAGTCTTTACTGATATCGGAGATCAGCAATCTATTGAAGATGATCTGAGTACCTATAGCTCGAGATTGC
>CALFUQ010000278.1 GCA_937929885.1 uncultured Saprospiraceae bacterium | reverse complement strand
ATTGTCCAACCTTGGGAAGGTGTTTTTATAATTGGTCTCTTGATACTTATTTATTCAGGATTATATAAAGGGACTCCATCTTTGAATAAAGTAAATTAATAAGGTATACTCTTCTTTGTTTAACTTCGTGACTACTTCCTATTTTAGATTTTTCAAAATATAAGTAATGGTTAAATTACCACCAGAAAAGTTAGGCTCCTTTTACCTCGGAGCTGTCTACGACAATGAGAAGCAGTCACACACTTCTGAATCAGTAAATTATGACGCTAGAGACCTGACTACTCACGCAGTGTGTGTCGGGATGACAGGAAGCGGAAAGACTGGTTTATGCATAGGATTGTTGGAAGAAGCGGCGATAGACAAAGTACCTGCTTTAATCATAGACCCTAAAGGCGATATGACCAACCTATTGCTGCAATTTGAAAATCTTGAACCAGAAGAGTTTAAAAAATGGATTAATCCTGATGACGCAGCTAGAAAAGGACAATCAATAGATGATTTCGCTAGCGGTACAGCAACTAAGTGGAAAGAAGGACTGGCAAGTTGGGGCCAAGATTTAGAAAGAATCAAACTACTCAAATCTTCAGTTGATTATACTATCTACACGCCAGGTTCAGATTCAGGAGTGCCTATTAATATTTTGGGATCGTTTAAGGCTCCTGGGATTAATTTTGATGATGATGCTGAGATGTTGCGAGAGCGGATTCAAGGTACGGTAGCTGCATTGCTCGGCATGATCAATAAAAAAGTAGATCCTGTAAGGAGTAAGGAGGGGATTCTTTTGGCTACGTTATTCGAGCACCATTGGCGTAAAAATGAAAACCTCGATCTTGGTACTATCATTTTAGGTATTCAGAATCCTCCTATTAAGAAGTTAGGTGTTTTTGATGTTGATACTTTTTATCCAGAGAAAGAGCGGTTTGAATTAGCGATGGATTTTAATACGCTAGTTGCTTCGCCGCAGTTTCAGTATTGGTTAGAGGGTGATGATCTTGATATCGAAAAGATGTACTACACATCGGAGGGGCAACCACGGCACTCCGTTTTTTATATAGCCCATTTGTCAGATAGTGAGCGGATGTTTTTTGTTACGCTCTTGCTTAACAGCCTTATCACATGGATGCGTAGACAATCAGGTACGACTAGCTTAAGAAGTCTCGTATATTTCGATGAGATTTTTGGATACTTTCCACCGACAGCAAACCCACCATCTAAAAAACCACTATTAACTTTGCTAAAGCAGGCTCGGGCGTATGGAGTAGGAGCAGTGCTGGTAACTCAAAATCCAGTTGATATAGATTATAAAGGTTTATCTAATGCAGGGACCTGGTTTATCGGTAAGCTGCAGACAGAGCGAGATAAAGCTAGAGTACTAGAGGGCTTAGAGGGGGCAATTGCTGAAGCAGGAGGGGCAGGTGATGTCGATTTCAGTCAACTGATTTCATCTCTTTCTTCTCGAGTATTCTTAATGCATAATGTTCATGATAGTGCTCCTGTGATTTTTAATACTAGATGGGTTATGTCTTACTTACGAGGACCTATGACCAGACCGCAGGTTAAGACCCTAATGAAGGAGCGTAAATCTGGTGCTATGAAAAAGGAGTTCCAAATTACACCAACTCCAGACCTAAGTGCAAAAGCAAAACCAACTAAACAAGAACTTCCTCCATCTCTAGACCCAGGAATAGATCAGCGATTTTTTGCTGTGTGGAAATCTGCTTCTGAAGCTGCTCAAGAAATGCTTGTTGATGATCAACTTAAGATTGCTTATCAACCGATGGTGTTAGCAAGAGCTAGAGTCAGATTCTATAACGACAAGCGTGACATTGATGAAGTTAAAGATTTAGCCTATTGTGTAGATGCACCAGATGACTTTGGAAGATCTGATTGGGGAGAAGCCAAGAGCTTAGAAGATTGGAAGACAACATTATTTCCAAAACCAGATCATCCTGATACTGTCACTGTCAATTATAAAGATGTACCTGATTCGATGAATTCTGTTAAAGAACTTAATGCCATGGAAAAGGAGTTTTCTAACTGGCTTTATGAGACTCAAGAATTGATTACTTACGAGCATGAGGAATTAGAGTTATACCAAAAATCTGGAGAATCAGACGAAGCATTCCTATCCAGAGTTCAACAAGAAGCAAGAGAAGAACGCGATGATGAAGTAGATGAATTACAAGAGAAGTACGAGCCGAAATTCAAAAGGGTAGAGGAGCGAATTCGAAAAGAAGAACAAGACTTAGAAGAGGCGAAATCTGATGTGAGACATCGTCGTACATCAGAGATGATAGGTGTTGCGGAAACTGTATTCTCAGTTTTACTTAAAGGTAGACGCAGATCATTAAGTGGCTCTGCCAGCAAGCGCAGAATGAGCCGTAAGGCCAAATTAAAAGTAGAAGAATCCAAAGAAGATTTAGAAGAGCTAAATGAGGATCTGCATGAGTTAGATAAAATTTTCCAAGACAAGGTAGATGAGGTAAAAAAGAAGTGGGAAAACTTTCAGTTAGGTATTACTAAGAAAGAAATCAAACCTAGACGAACAGATGTGAAGACAGAGAATTTGATATTGTTATGGTATCCTTATTGGGTGTCGGAGAGTGGGCAGTGGGTTTCAGCAAGAAGGTAGTTTTTAGTCTTTGGTCCAAAGACGATAATAAGTTACTAAAGCTTCAATTTATATTAGACTATAGTTAATAGGCTATGGTCTTTGTAAGTCGAAACTTCAATTCTCCCCATACTTCTTCTTGAGTTTCTTAAGTCGCTTCTCCCATGCTTCCTTGGCCTCATTGTATTTCTTAATTCTTTCCTGTCTTTCCTTTTCTAGTTTCTGGAGACGTCTTCTTTCTTGGCTATCGTATTTAGGATTCTTTTCCCTTTTCCTTTTTCCAAATAGTAATTCAAAAAAGTTTTTAGGCTTCTCTGTTCGCTGAGCTTCATATTGTTCTCTCCGCTGATAATATTCATAAGCTTGAGTAGATAAGGTGTCTGGGCATTCGAATACAAATTGATTTTCCATCACAAGTACTGATGTAGTAGGTTTTCTATAATTTCTACCCGCATACTCAAACACGGCCCCAACCAAAGGTAAAGCTGTACGCCCACCAGATCCAGTTCCCAGACTACGGAAGTGCATTCGTCGATCATTAGTTCCGACCCATGCTCCCACAACCAAATCATCTGTGTAGCCTATAAACCACCCATCTGATTGATTCTGAGTTGTACCAGTCTTTCCTTTTACATCAAAAGGAATTTTGTAGTTGGAGTATAGTCTTCTACCAGTCCCATTCTTTGTTACGCTGGATAACATCTGATCTAGTTTATTTATTTGTACTAAGTCTACAACTGCGGTGTCTTGTATTGTTTCCTTTTGAAACAGAATATTACCATCCACATCTTCAATCTTATCAATTAGATAAAGCGGTTTTTTAACACCCTTGTTTGCGAATACTGCATAAGTAGATACCATATCGTGTAGTGAAATATCAGATGTCCCAAGTACTATAGAAGGCACTTCATTAAGTTTAGTCGCGATCCCTAATCGCTTTGCAAGTGCCACTACTTTCTTGATTCCCGTTTCGAAGAGCAGTTGTACGGAGATGGTGTTAATCGAGTGGGTGAGTGCTCCCTGCATTGTAGCATATCCACCGTATTTTCCATCTGCATTTTTAGGAGCCCAATCTTGAAAAGAAGAATATTGTCTCAACTCATTTTCATAAAAATCACATGGTTCTTTTCCATTCTCCAGTGCAGCTAAATATACGATTGGTTTGAAGGTAGATCCTACCTGTCTAGGGCTCAATACATTATCATATTGGAAGTGGCCATAGTCATTGCCACCAACCCAAACTCTGATAGCACCGCTGCGAGGGTCAGCAGCCAACAGCCCTGAGTGTAGCATACTCAGATAATGCTTGATTGAATCAATCTTGGTTTTCCTTTCTGTCTTATATCCTTCCCATGTCCAAAGTTTTCTATCGCTCGGAGTGCTAAAGATTTCCAAAGCTTCTTTCCCTGACAGGCCTTGTTTTTTTAAGGCTTTAAAGTTTGGATCACTAAGTATTTGATCATCAATTATTTTGGTCCCTTTACCAAACATGCGCCCACCCTCCCAACTTCTCAAAAAAGATTTTTGGAGTGATGACATGTGGGATTGCATAGTTTTCTCAGCAGCTATCTGTAAATCATAATCGAGGCTAGTATATATTTTTAAACCATCAGTATTTAGATTATAATTTGACCCATCTTCTTTAGGATTCTGATTACTCCATTCATTAAATAGTGTTTTAACACGTTGCTTAAAATATCTCGCTAACTCAGCAGTTTCTGATGGAGCGCGATAATTTAAAGTAAGTGGTTGTAATTGTGTTGAGTCAGAAACTGCAGATGACAGATAATCATACTTTGCCATTTGATTTAACACAGTGTTTCTTCTTTTGGTTGCTCGTTCTGGATGGTTGCGAGGACTGTAGTAAGAGGTAGCTTTTAGGATGCCGACAAGTGTTGCTGCTTCCGATAAGCTAAGGTCCTCAGGTGACTTATTAAAAAATCGCTCAGCCGCTGTCCCTAATCCAAATGCCCGCTCTCCGAAAGAAACCGTATTGGCATACAATAGCAGTATTTCATCCTTAGAGTAGATGTCTTCTATTCGTTTAGCAATCGACATCTCTCTAAACTTATTGATCAATGTACTAAGGAAGGCATATCGTTTTCTAGGATATAAGTTTTTGACTAGTTGTTGAGTGAGGGTGCTGCCACCTCCGCTGGCATCTTTGCTTAGTAGTATAGTTTTAAAGAATACTCTAAATAAACTTCGTGTATCAACTCCATCGTGTTTGTAAAATCTTCTATCCTCCGTTGCTATCAATGCATTTATGAAATTGTCATTGAGTTGAGATGCTTTAAGCGGAGTTCTATTTTCGTTATAAAACTTACCTATGAGTTTTTGTTCGACAGTGTAAAGTTCTGAAGCAAGTGGATTGTTGATAGTAGCAATTTCATCTTTAGATGGGAGGTCGTCGATTAATTCTAGGGTAATGGATACCCTAAGAGCTAGTAGAAATGTTGCAAGGAATATGAACCCAAGCATCGCAATAATCATTGCTTGTTTAGTCCTTGGAAAAGAGAGGAAGACCGATTTTATTCGTAATATTTTTTCCTTCATATTACTTTCTATCCTGGGTTCGATAGAGCTGATTTGTATACAAAGGTGTTTTCGTAGCTGTTCTCATGTTGGTCAAGTTAGCACTTGTAGACTAAAACCCGCCATCCGTCGGTTATATTAAGAAGTCTTGCAGAATTAAGAAATCCTTAACGACTACTCTTTACTATATTTGCACCCTATCATAATCATAAAGAAGAACTACAGTGACGATATTGATTTTCCTTATAGTATCCTATATCCTTTTGAGCATTGCACTTTACTTTGTTTTTCCAAAGGCAGAAGTAGATGCATGGAAGGGCCTAGTGCCAGGTCTTAATTTCATAGAGTGGTGTCAGATTATTGGCAGACCTAAATGGTGGGCAGCATTGCTCTTGATACCAATAGTCAACATTTTCATTTTCGCAGGAATGTGTGTAGATCTAGTTCGTTCTTTTGGGAAGTTTGGATTAGGTAGTAGCGCATTAGCAGTGTTTTATCCTCCTGCGATATTAGGAGCGATTGGTATGAAGGCAGAAGAGGAATATAAAGGTCCGGTCCTTACCCAAGAGAGGGAGTACTTTACTCAGATGCGAGAAGCTAAAGAAGGTCAGCAGGATAGAAAACTAAATAAACTTATAAATAACAATCCTTATAGAAAATCAGCTGGAAGAGAGTGGATAGAGTCCATCTTCTTTGCAGTTTTCGCAGCTGCATTTATCAGAATGTTTTTGGTAGAGGCATATGTGATACCTACTCCATCTATGGAGGGTTCGCTAATGGTAGGAGATTTTTTATTCGTTAGTAAATCCTCTTATGGGATCAGGACACCTATGACCGTAGCCATGGTGCCACTATTACATAATCGATTGCCTGGTGTAGGAGGAGAGTCTTATCTTAAGAAACCTAGCTTACCATATTTTAGATTACCAGCGATTAGGGATATAAATCGTAATACGCCCTTCGTATTTAATTGGCCAGTTGGAGATAGTGTATATATAACAGCTAATAGATCTTACACACTTAGCCAAGTAGAAAAAGAACCGCAGTGGTTGCAGTATGATCGGCAACTAGCAAATAAGGTTAGGACTAAAGATTATGTTACTAGACCCCTTGACAAAAAAGATCATTACATCAAGAGATGTGTAGGTATTCCAGGAGATTCCCTGCAAGTGATAGATCGTAAAATTTATATTAATGGGGAAGTACAAAAAGATCCGATTAATGTACAGTTTAAATATCAAGTAAGATTTCCTAATAGCTCATTCAACAAAAAGAAATTGCCAGAGTGGGGTATAGAAGCAAGTGACTACTGGCAAGGTGCAACTAGCTATGGGTACTTCATGACGGAGAGTCAGGCAGAATTACTCAAGTCGCTCGATCCTGGTATTCAGGTATCGTTGGCAGTTCAAAATCAAGATCCTAATCTATTCCCATTTGATCAGGCAAATTATGGCGGATGGTCTCTAGATAACTACGGACCTATCTACCTGCCTAAGAAAGGAGTTACGACTCCATTAACGATGCAGAATTTATCGATGTACAGAAGAATCATTAGCGTCTATGAAGACAATGATTTGGAAATCAAAGGAGGTAGTATATATATCAATGGAGAAGAGTCAAGAGAGTATACTTTTAAACAAGACTACTATTGGGCGATGGGAGACAATAGACATAACTCTGAAGACTCGCGTGCGTGGGGATATGTCCCTCACGATCATATAGTCGGTAAGCCATTGTTTATTTGGTTCTCTACTAAGAATGGTAGCATATCTAACGGGATTAACTGGGATCGGATCTTCAAGTCCGCCAATGTAGATTAAGAAGTCGTTATTCTAGATTTAATCGATTACATTAGTGGGTAACAATACTCATTGTTTTGAAATATGCACTTCTATCATTAATCATGGTTTTATCGCTATGTGAGGCACGATCACAAGCACCTAGTACTGATATTTATTTGTTTGATTACAGTATAGATAAGGGAGAGATTAATCTCAAAAATCCAAAGTTACTTACCTACTTTAATGATGGTGGATATAATAACCAGCCTTCATTTTTTGATAACGATCTCTTATACATAAGCTCCGACTATAAAGCTGAAAACAATACTGAGATCTATGGGCTTGACCTAAGAAGAGATCGACTCTATAGAGTTACTAAAACGACTCAGAGCGAATACTCTCCTACACTCATGCCTGACCAAAAACATCTATCAGTCATAAGACAAAAGAATACTCAGCCGATGGATCAGCATCTATGGCAATATCCAGTAGATCAGTCGGGTGAAGGAAATGCAATTATTGAGGATCTTACCAATGTAGGTTACCATTGCTGGATTGGACCTTACAAGGTGATTATGTTTTTAGTGGATGACCCTCACAAGATGGTAGAGTACAATGTTGTAAATGGTACACAGGAAATCATTGCTAATGACATAGGTAGATCTCTTCATAGGCGAGGTAATGTTTTATATTACGTAGAGAAGGTGTCTCGTAAATTTTGGTATTTGAAAGCTTATAATTTTGTGCATAATACTGTTGAAGTCATTACTCAAACCTTAAGAGAAAAAGAGGATTTTGTTATCGGAGATGATGGCACTTTCTATATGTCTTCAGGGACATTTCTTTTTGCCTTTTCTCCCGATGCTGATAAGACATGGAGAAAGGTAGTAGACCTAAATCAATTTGGTCTGAGTAATGTTTCAAGACTGGCAATAAGTAAAAGCCGAATTGCAATGGTCAATCAAGCTAATTAAGCTATGAATATATTGCTAAAATGTTTTCTGCTTTTAATAATGGCTGCCCTATCTTTTCAGTCATGTTCTACTAATAAGCAGCTATCTAATTCTTCAGATCATGTAAAAGAAGTGTTAGCTCACAGAGAGAAGACCGAGATGGGGTTAACGATAGGAGATAGAGCTCCCTTGACTGACTCAAAATTAAAATACCTCAGATACTTTGACATTGACGATAAGTATAAGATCATAGCTAAGGTTAAGTTATCTAAAGGAGAAGAACCATTCGAACTTCCAACATATAGTGGTATCACTAAAACATTCATCAAATATGCTACACTCACGTTTGAGTTACAAAATCAAACAAAGCAATTGAGTGTATACCGTAATCTCGAAGTCATCAGAATGCCACAGTATAAAAATGCTTTGTTTCTTCCCTTTAAAGATGAGACCAGTGGTGATATTACATACGGAGGAGGCAGATATATTAATTTGTCAACATTAGATATAGATGAAGGTATGGTGGAGCTAGATTTTAATAAATGCTATAATCCTTGGTGTGCATACTCAGATGGATACAATTGTCCAATTCCACCTATTGAAAATAATCTTGATATTGTTATTCTGGCAGGAGAGAAGAATTACGCTGGAAAGTAATTTTATATAATAGCTGTCGGCTCTATCCAGGATATTTAAATCTACCACCCAAATTCAAAGCTAGTCCAATCGAGAAGTAGCTTGGCACTCTTTCCTCAAATGAAATATTATATTCTCCAGTAAGTCTAAGGTGAATGTCTAACTCATAACCAACTCTAGGGCCTAATCTAAATCCATTACCTCCAATCCCTATTCCTGACTCGGTAGTCGCTAAGCTATTAAATGACCCTAATGCTAAACCAGCGAATGCTCGTCGATTAGCACTGTTTAAAAAGTAGTAATCTGCAGTAAGAGCATAAGATTTTTTGATATCTAATCCTCTTATCAGTTCATCACCTTCATCGCCTAAGAACATCCAGTCGTATCTCAATCCAATAGACATTATATCATTGATATTACCTCGAATCTCCGTATGAATTCCAACACCACTACCCGCAGTGTCATCTGTTGGGATTAGGTGAGATACTCCAACAAGATCCCACTCAATCACTTGATAATTTTGTGAAGATGCAACACTAATACACCCAGCAAATAATATGATTGAAAGGAAAAGATTTTTCATTAATTATAATAACTCTTATGATCCTAAATTTGATGGATTACCAAATCTATTGGGTTTTTTTGAAACCCCAACAATTATATACCCAGCCATTATTTTATACTATCCCAATACTCCAAGAGCTTAACAAAGTCCGATTCTTTTTTAAGCTTGAGTTTATTAGATTTTGAATATTTTTTAAGATCTCCTTTATCGTTGAGGGCTTTATAGATTTCTTTATCTTTTAATTTGACTTTGATTAATTCCTTGTCAATGATTAAGGCGTAAGTAGATTTTCTGAAGAACTTTTTAATCTTCTCTATTTTGCCAGGGGAGTTAATCTTGGTTTCTCTAAAAACTACGTCTATTGCCTTGATTAATTTTACTTTATCGCCATCGTATAATACAACTCCATAATTATTAAGATAATCCCTATGAATACCTTTCATTAAGTAGATAGTATCTACATCAAAATCTTTGAAAGCATCTGGGTTTGCTTCTCTTGTAATGATAATCTTGTTGTAGTAATTATCAGTGAGGACTACATATTTTTCATCATTGACCTCTATCATATCCTCATCAAAAAATATAAGCCCTTCGTCTTTGCTTACTTTTATTTCTAGCGAATTTTGAATCAGATCTAATCTGATAGAAGCCGCTTCTACTTTTTCTTTTTCGAGGTGAATCATATCACCTTTCACCCAATCTTTAAATAAGTATGGACTACCTTTTACACCTTGATAAGACTTCTTTGCTTTTTTATAGTCCAGTGGATCAATTGACTTGCTAGATTGAAATTGCCCAGCACACAGCACAGGTAGAAGAACTAGTAGGAGGATGAAATTTAGAATTTTCATTGAGTTAGGTTTAGGTCTAAGATAGCTCTTACATCATAGCCAAAGTATTAAGGAATTCATAAATACATTATCCCAGTATAAGGGACAATACAAATATTAATGTCATAGCTATAACGCCTAATAGTCCAGAAGCGAGGCTATGCAGTTTGTAACCCTGAGATACACTCATACCAGTCATCTGCGTAAGCACCCAGAAAAAACTGTCGTTTGCGTGGGATACAACGAGGGACCCTGCACCAATAGCTATTACCGTGAGTGCCAGAATGGAATCAGAATCTAAGCCTAATTGCGCAATTAATGGAGATATAAGCGCCGCGGTAGTTATCATAGCTACTGTAGACGATCCTTGCGCAGTTTTAATAGCAGCTGATATTAAAAATGGTAATAAAATTCCTAATTGGAAGTCACCGAGTAAATCACTGATCACAGTAGCAATGCCTGAGTTGCGTAATATCATTCCGAAGATGCCACCAGCCCCAGTGATCATAATTATAATTGCTGCATCCTTGAGGGCTTTGCCGACCCATCCATCAGTAGAGAGTAATGACCGATCAAAATTCTTTGGTAATAAAAATGATAGACCTACACCAATTAGTAGGGCGATCACAGGCGTACCTACAAAATTGATAATATCAAAAGCAAGACCTGACTTTAGGAAACTTGCATACTCATTCATTGATCTTAAAACAATGAATATGATAGGAATCATAATTGGTAAAAAAGACTTAAAAGTAGAAGGAGCTTCAGTATTAGATTTTAAGATCTGTTCTTCGTCATCTGGATTAGGGTCTATGTAGATTTTTGATGTGATAGGACGAATGATTATTAATACAATGAGCAATGCACATAGACTTATCACAAAACCATAAGCAATTACCAAACCTAAGTCTGCTCCTAACTCATAAGCTGCAGCGATAGGGCCAGGAGTCGGAGGTACCATAGCATGGCTAGCCATTAATCCAGCTGCAAGTGCTATAGCAGTAACAGATAAAGATAGTTTAGCTTTTTTAGTGAGGGCTTTATTAAGCGGAGAGAGTAGCATAAATCCGCTATCTGCAAATACTGGAATCGAAACGATATAGCCAATTAATGCCATGCCAAGAGGCACACGCTTTTCTCCTGTTACCTTAAGTACCGACTCTGCTAATTTAAGAGCGCCTCCAGAATGCTCTAAGAAAGCACCGATGATCACGCCCATTATAATTATTAAACCTATGCCTCCTAAAGTGTTTCCAAAACCATCATTAATAGATTTCACAATTACATCTAATGGCATACCTGCAAATAACCCAAATAAGATCGCCGCAATAAGTAGTGATAGGAATGGATGCAGCTTCCACTTTGTAGAGCTTACAATTATAAAAATTACAGAAAGCATTAAGAGGAAGAGCAGCATATATTGAAGATAGTAAAATTCCATTCCGAGCCAGAAAGAAATTATCTTAGCCTATACTATGAAGAAGCACACCTACCAGATTAAAATGGAATGGACTGGTAACCTAGGAAAGGGCACTAGTAATTATCAAGCATATGATAGAGCACATGTTATCAGCGGAGCTGGGAAGCAAATCAAGATTCCTGGTTCTTCGGATCCTTCTTTTAAAGGTGATAGGAGTTGCTACAATCCTGAAGAGCTTTTAGTATCTACTATTTCATCTTGTCATATGCTATGGTACTTGCATCTTTGTGCGGACCAGGGTATTAATGTTATTTCTTATGTTGATAATGCTACAGGGATTATGGGTGAGTTTAAAAACGGAAGTGGAAAATTCGAATCTGTAACACTGTCGCCATCTATAGTTATCGATGGTCATGCAGCGATGCAAAGTAAGGCAATAGAACTACATAGTGTTGCTCATAAAATGTGTTTCATTGCTAACTCTCTAAATTTTGAAGTCAGATGTGAACCTAAAATTTTAACTAATGATGTAGAGGGAATGTAGACGATATCGTTCAAAACATATTATAAATATGTTTAATATTTGTATAGAATTGAGTTAAGGGTGTTAACCTAATTAATTTAGAGAGTCTTGTAGGGGTGCAAGACTCTTTTTTATTATACACCCTCCTTCTGTCTATCTATCGTGAACATCTTTAATTTTAAGCTGCAAGGATTCAGTTATGATATTTCTCTAGAATTTGTTATCTTATTATTTCATCAAAATTTATGTTGTATGAAAAACCTTCTAAAAAATATTTTTCTTCCATTATGTATTTGTTTTCTATGTGCGTCATGTGCAAGTGATGATTTTGCTGGCGTAGAGGAAAGTGCATCTTTCGATGAGCTTGGAACTTACTTTGATCAAATAAATGAATTTAATCCGATTGCGCTAAAAGCTATGGAGGGTGTCACATTTGAAAATGGATTTGTGTCAAGTGCAACAAGTGAAAATTGTGATGGCTCAACTACAACAACTGCAGCTACTGGTAGCTTGCAAGGTGGTGCAGCACATGCTATGCAGATATTTTCAGAAACACTTGGATTTGAAAGTAACATGGCCCTCAACAGATGGTTTATTGATTTTGGAAAAGTTTATTATGACCTAGTTGTTGAGAATAAGCCAGATGATAAAGAAGAATTTATAAGTTACGTTACTTTTCAACATAATCTTAGTGCTAACACATGTACACTTGGATGTTTGCAACGCATGTCGTTAAGCGCATACAATGTTGGAAAGAGATTCGGTGTAAGAACAAACATTGGTTCCAATACACAAAGCGCAAATGACATTTATGGAACGACTTCTCCAATATACTACGTACATACAATGATGGAAGCTAATACTGGTTGTCAAGGATCAGAATAACATAGATAAATAATAGAAGATAAAAAAGCTGGTTTGATCATTTCGAACCAGCTTTTTTTATTTCCATCTATTTGATCCTACTTAAGATTTGTAGTGCTTCTTTGTCTTCCTTCTTTATCAGATTTCTTAAAGCATGTTTGATAATCCACAGGCATTGTTTGCTAGGATTCTTACTCCACTTTTTTAGAAGGTCTATCGCTACTGCATAATTATCTTTGAGTAAATCATTGATGCTGTTAGCAACTGATTTTTGAACGTATTTAGATTTATCATCTTTAAGCAACGTGATGATTTCGATGATAGGTTGTGGATTATCAATGTATTGATTGAATTTCTTTGCCCATGGTAGGTTTATTCTTATCCCTTCAGATGCCAATCGCCTCACATGAAAATTCTTATCCTTAGCCCATTCCAGCATTTTCTTTTCTGATTTTTTAGGATATTTATTTAGGTATGGTCTGATTGCCCATTCTCCAGTGCTTCGTTTAGTGATTTCTTTCATGGCATCCGTCGACAATTTAAAATCATCTAATCCA
>CALFUQ010000277.1 GCA_937929885.1 uncultured Saprospiraceae bacterium | reverse complement strand
AACACATACTCACAATTAGCTTTAAAATTGGGAAAAGACAAATCTGGACCTACTCCGACTATCGCATATGCCCATAGTGATGGAACCTCATTTCTAGCTATGGGAGGTAGCGTTGCTATCAAGGGAACTGCAGAACTCAATGTTGGTATTACCTATCCATTTGGGAAAAATCGTAATACCGATGCTACCGCGGTCTCTGGAGGAGCTTCACTATACCTGCTGCATAAGGAATCATTGCCTGTAGCAATTAGTTTGGATGCATCCTTCCAAAAGAATGAATCTAGCGATGTATTGACCATCTTAAGTAGTACATTCTATTTGGGCGATAAACAACAATTTTTGTTTAGCATTTCGCCCTTGTATATACTTAAAGATAGACTAGACAAAAAAACTGGTTTATCGATGGGTCTCCATATTATGGGGGATAAATTTATTTTTTCTCCCTTCTATACCATTTTGCCAGAAAGGTCTTTTAATAACTCTATCGGTATCTCAGCAAGCTATATCATCCAAAATAGAAACGAAGGTGAGCAAATGTAGGAATGCGGAATATGTGGTTACTATAATCAAGAAAACTTTCCTACTCCAAAAATTTGATTTGATTTAACTATCAGATCTTCCACTTCGCTTTTCCTACAGTCACGGGGATAGGTAAAATAAAAAAGAGCCTTGCCCATAGGCAAAGCTCTTATATAAATCAGTTTGAATTTTTCTATTAAAACCCAGACACCTTAGGACCTACCTTTGGCCCAACTAACTGGACCTTAGCCGGCGGGGGTGGTATCGGCGGTGGTATTACTGGTGGTGGTGGTGGTACTACCTTAGCTATCACTGGAGCTAGTGGCACCAAACTAGGCACTGGCTTGAGCAAAAATAAAAGGGGTAACAATAACAATCCTGCTGCCCATGGCACAAGACCCCACCCTGCTGCTGCCGCTGCTTTAGTAGCTATCGGTGCAATCACTGGTGCTGCCTTAAAAGTTGTTGCTGCCGCAGTCGCTGCTGCTCCGCCTGCCTTAGCTACGAAGCTAGACTGGCTTGCGGCTGCCATCGCTGCAGCTGCTTTACTACCCATCTCCCACTTAGCTCCTCCGCCACTTGCTATCGTCTGATATGTGACAGAAGTCTCAGGTACAAAACCTACAGCCTCAGCTCTAGAGCTAAACGCTACACTCCTTCCAATCTCATTATGACTTCCGTCTTTGAGTAGTACATAATACTTGCCTTCTCTCGTCTCTAGGATGCTATAGTTAGATCCTTGCCATTTACCTTTAGATACCTCAGCTACAGAACCGTCTCTATCTGCTGCAGAAGAATAGCCTTCACTTCTTATCGCCATTTTTCCTTCGCTATCTAAAAGACCCCAGTAGAATTTTCCTCCTTCAGAAAACTGAATGAAGTCACCATCTATCGTCGACTTATTAGCAATGTTATCATTGTATTTACTCATTGGGAGATAACTATCGTCTGTGTAGTATCTCGTCTTTGTATCTTTTACTTTAGTGATAGAACTAGAAGAATCTGCTATTTCTGTTTTTCCTAAGAACCCTACTAAAATACCAGAACCAGCAACTAGAGGGGCAATCTTAGAACTTCCATCAGTAGAAGCTCTCTTACCTGAAGAACTTGCACCAGATGAAACAGTACCTCCTGCACTGCCACTACTTGCTGCAACTCCACTAGTTCCTGTACTAGCTGATGAACCTCCTCCACCAGGAATCATTGCCTCTACTTCAGCCTTAGTCGCAAACAACGGACTTACTGCAATCTCTTGTCGGTTACCAGCTTTAAGACTTAGGTACCATCTACCATCGTATTCCTCAGCTACATAACGCTCACTTAGAGCCATGTTTTTCTTCACAGATTCGATTCCATTGTCTCTACCTGCCTCAGAGGTGTATCCCTGACTCATGAAGATTACTTGATCTCCATCGAGCTTAGAAAAATAATAGGACCCGTTGTCTTCGAATTTGTTAAATCCAGCATCATCAGCGGGGTGTTTTAGATATTCGGAAGGATCCAAATACTCGTCTTGGTTGTGATCGCTCATTTCTGTTATGTTTATATATAAAAGTGCTTATTTTATTGGTGTTTAGCACTATACACATTTAATTTTAACATAGTCTTCATTTCTATAATATGAAGGTCTATATTAACCTTAAGACGCAGATTATCAAGAATTGTCTCGCTTCCAATTACTGTTTAATGCACTATTATTAATGGGAATAATTATTGTAACTAGTAGATTATGAGATCAGTTTGGAAAGGACACATCAGGTTTTCGTTAGTAACCATACCTATACAGGTTTTTAGCGCTGTAGAAAAAAAGAATAACATCAGTTTTAAGCAGCTACACAACGAAGATAATAGCCGAATAGGTTATAAAAAAGTTTGTAAAAGTTGTGATAAAGAAGTGCCCTATGGGGATATTGTAAAAGGTTATGAGTACGAACCAGACCAATATGTAGTTATCAAACCAGAGGAACTAGCCAATATTAAATTAAAAAGTACACGGGCGATTGATATAGAGGCATTCGTGGACATCGATGAGGTACACCCTACTCGCTTTGAGGCTATTTATTTTGTAGGTCCTAATGGAGAGATTGCTCAGAAAACTTTTGCCCTATTCTCCAATGTTCTTAAAAAAACAAAGAAAGCTGGTATAGGTAGAATAATCCTTCGTGACAAAGAGGATGTAGTCTTGATAACTCCCCACGAAGACGCACTCATCATGTACAAACTCAGATTCCCGTATGAAGTTCGAGATGTAAAGGACGTACCAGATATAGGATCAGCAGAAGTGAATGAGAGTGAAATGAAGCTTGCAGAAACATTAGTAGAATCTTTATCTACTACTTTCGATAAAGTTGATTTTGAGGATAGATATAAAGATGCTCTCATGGAACTCGTCAACAGTAAGATAGAAGGGAAAGAAATCGTAAGCATATCTGACGGAGAAGAAGAAAAACCAGTGGTTGATATCATGTCGGCTCTCAAAGCTAGCATAGATGCAGCTAAGAAAAAGAGCGCTTAATCACTATAGTAAATGCTAAAAATTCTTTCTTGGAATATTCAGCAAGGTGGTGGCACTAGAACCAGCAAGATTATCTCTGCTATCGATAAAGAGAAACCTGAGATATTTGTTCTGTCAGAGTATAGGAACAATGGTCATGGTCAATTATTAAGGAATAATTTTCTTAAACTAGGTTACACGCATCAGCTTTCTAGCCATACTAAGAAAGAAACTAATTGCGTACTAATTTGTAGTAAGCTCCCATTCAACGGCTTTCATTTTCCCACTTCAGATCCTACTTACGCTCACGGAGTTTTGAAAGCGGAGTTTAATGCTTTCTCAGTATATGGCGTTTACTTACCTCACAAAAAGAAACATGTACTTTTTAATTTTCTATTGAAAGAATTAGAAGATGCTCATAAGCCTTACATTCTAGTAGGAGATTATAACTCTGGTATCAATGGAGTAGATCAAGCAGGTAGTTCATTCATGTATTCTGACTTTTTCCCTAAGGCACATAAGCTAGGCTATATAGATGCCTTCAGAGCCAGGCATGGAGATGTGAAAGAGTACTCTTGGTATAGCCATCAAGGAAATGGATATCGATATGACCACAGTTATATCCACAAAGATCTTGAGCCTATCTTGTCGGATTGCTACTATTTACATAGTTATCGTGAAGAGAAGTATGCAGATCATTCTCCTATGGTCGTGGAGTTAGGGTAGTTTAATACTATTCATAAATGGTCAATGATTTGATCTAATTAGCGTTTGATTTTTTATAAATTATTCGTTGGTAGATTTATAAATCTTAGCTGAGAAATGAATAGAAGAAATTTTAATTAACTATTGCCCTTAGGAGCTATTAAAAGGTACACTTACAATATCCTCCATCTTATCAAACTCTATAAAAGCATTCAATATCTTTGACCTATTGGTTAGAATAATAATTAATCTTCCTCCAAATAAGGGTATTTACGTTTGACTTTGTCTATAAACTAATGGTGCACATTATGCTTTTGGTGTAATCTTTGATTATATATGAACAATGTCCTTTATGCGTAACTTCTTGTACGTACTTTTAATATTACCGACATCTGTATCTGGTCAATACAACTATAGTATCGACGATATACCAATCGAATTACAACAAGATGCCAATCTGGTAGTACGAAATCAGGCTATTAAAATTGACATTAAGTCGCAATCATCTTATACTTATACGGTAGCTGAGACGGTTTCTATACTAAATATAAATGGAGAGCAACCACTCTACATCAGTTACTCAAAGTCTCATAAAATCAAGTCTCTCACTGCTACTGTATATGATGATCGTGGAGCAGTAATCAAGCAATTAAAAAAGAAACATTTTCAAGACTACAGTGCCACTGGTACTAATTTTCATGGTGATAATAGGGTATTAATGTATGAGCACCCCACCAATGATTATCCTTATACAATGAGTGTAACTTATTCGATTGAGACCCCTAACACTGTATTTATTCCTAGATGGCAACCAATATCTGGCTACTATAAATCTGTACAAAAAAGTAGTTACACTATTAGTTGTCCTGAGCAATTAGGCATGAGAGTATCAGAGCTTAATTTTAAAGATTATGATATTTCTAAATCAGAGATAACAGGTGGCTTTACTGTTCAATTAGAAAATATACCAGCTAGAAAACATGAAACATTAAGCCCTCCTTTGCAGGAGTTAACTCCATTCCTTTCTGTAGCACTAGATCACTTTCATCTAGAAGGAGTAGACGGTTCTGCTGCTAACTGGGCAGAATTCGGCAAATGGTATTATGATAACTTACTCAGAGCACAAAAAATATTACCGAGCAACATTGTTGCCGAAATCAAACTACTTACTAAAGACATAACCGACCCTTTAGAAAAGGCTAAAAAAGTTTATGAATTTGTACAACAAAGAAGTCGCTACATCAGCATACAATTAGGGATAGGAGGATGGAAACCGACTAGTGCATCAGAAGTCCACGAGTTAGGTTATGGCGATTGTAAAGGATTGACAAACTATACACATGCATTATTAAGTGTATTAGATATTGAGTCGTTTTATTGTCCAATATATGCAGGTAACCAGATTGAAAATATCAAACATGATTTTCACGGCATGCAAGGGAATCATGTTATACTCTGCGTCCCTGACCCAAATGGCGCAGATAGCATATGGGTAGAATGCACGTCTCAAGATGCACCATTCGGTTACATCGGAGATTTTACGGATGACCGAGACTTATTAGTCATAAGTCCATCAGGAGGTAAAATACAACACACAACCACCTATGATGAAGCTAATAGTATAAGAAAACAGGAAGGAGAGATTAATATCAATGAGGAGGGGAATATTAGTATTGTTTTAAAAAAGAGTCACTCAGGAATCTTTTATAAGAGGCAGTACATGCAATCCCAAAACGAAAAAGATATTAAGCAAGAATTTATTAGTGAATACAATCATCTAGGAAGTACTACAATAAACGGGTACGAATTCGAAGATCAAAAGAAGGAATCGAAATTTGTAGAAAAGCTGACCCTGTCATGTGACGGTTTCGCTCAGGCAATAGGGAAGGATATAATCTTTACACCAAATTTATTTCCTAATAGAATATCTGCACCTGACAGGGTCCGTAATCGTAAATCACCATTCGTCATAAGTCGATCTGCTAGCTATCAAGATTCTATGGTATTTAATGTTCCGAAGGATATGATATTTCAGCATATACCTGAGGATGTAATGATTGAAAGTGAATTTGGAAACTATGAAGTTACACTAGAGCAAAAAGGTGATCATTCAATATACTACAATAGAAAATACATATCGAGAAAGGGGAATTACGGAAAAGAAAAATATAAGGAGTACAGAGAGTTTTTGAAGACAATATTAAAACTAGACAATCGCAAAATCGTTCTCAATAAAATCAAGTAACATGAAAAATTTTATTCTATTACTCGTTCTCTTAACCATCGCTATTAATCAGTCTATAGCTCAGAAATCAAAATTTGGCAAAGTTACAAAAGAGGAATTAATGGCTAAATCACACTCCCTAGAGGAAGATGCAAAAGCTGCAATCTTATACCAAGAGGGAAACCATTATATGGAGTACAATAAGAGCAAAAAGCAATTTATGTTAATCACAGAAGTATATAAGAAGATTAAGATATACGATGCTACTGATGATTCCTATGCAAATGTGAATGTGTCTCTATACACACCATCCAAAGATGAAGAAAACGTGAGTAGCATCAAAGCAGTTACTTACAACCTTGAAGCTGATAAAGTCAAAGAGTCAAAGCTTGACAAAAAGAATATCTTCAAAGAGAAAGTATCTAAAAATAGATCTAAGACTAAATTTGCCTTGCCTAATGTAAAAGATGGTAGCATCATAGAGTATAAGTATAAGGTTACTTCACCTTATGTATTCCAGGTAGACAGATGGTACTTCCAACACGGCATCCCGTGCAATGAAACCTTTTTTCGTTTTGAGCATCCAGAGTATTATACCTATAGAGCAAATAGCACAGGTGCTCTACCCCTTGACGTACAAGAATCACAAAAATCTAGATTCGTCACTTTTAGCTATACAAGAGATGTAAGCAATAACCCAAATATAGTGAAGAACAAGTTTTTTAATGAGAAAGTAGATTATCAAGGAATGATCACCATCATAACTCAATTCAACACTCCGTCCATTCAAGCAGAAAAGTATGTAACGAATTTAAATTCATTTAGAAGCGGAATTTCTTTTGAGTTAGAATCAACTTCTTGGCCAGGGCAAACATATCAACTGTATACACAAACATGGGATCAGATAGCGAAACTGCTGCATGATGATAATGATTTTGGAAAGCAGTTAAAACATAAGCATAAAGATTTAGGTGTGATTATAGATCAATCAAAATCAAAGGAACCAGCTGAGGCATTAGTAGACGTCTACCAACATATACAATCTAATTATAGCTATAATGGGCAAATAGGACTCGGGCTAGATAAAGGTATTAAGTCCTTAATAAAAACAGGAGAAGGTACAGCGTCCGAAATAAATTTACTTCTTATAAATACACTTAGAAAAGCAGGTGTAGAAGTCTACCCTATCGTGACTAAAACAAGAGACTCAGGGGTACTTAATACTACTTACCCAATCTTAAGTGATCTTAACTATGTATACGCAGCAGCTATAGTAGATGAAAAAACGATTTTCTTAGATGCTACTGACAAGAATATTCTTCCTGGACAACTACCACTGAGAGCAATCAACTTAGAAGGAATATTACTCAACGCAGAAAAAGGTATCACTATAAATATTACTAATCCAAACCAAGCATCCATATCAAAAATAGTAGATGCAACGATAGATCAAAACCTGAACCTTGTGTGCAATACACAACAAAAATTTGGAGGAGTGAGCGCAAACTATTACAGATCCAATTTTACTAAAGCTGGGACAGTAGACGAATGGATGGATGAGCTTGAGACATCAAACGAAAACCTAGCTTACGAATCAATAGAAGTAAAAGATGGAAAAGCTGGATCAATAGCAACCACAGAATCATATACTATGGAGGGATGCTCAGAAAGTATCGGTGAAAAAATATATATAGATGCGATCTTAGGAAATGGAATAAGTGAAAATCCGTTTACCGCAGAGCGTAGAGAGTATCCTATATTTTATCCTAATAAGTCTACTGAAAACATTATTGTAGTAGTGCATATACCAGAAGGATATGAGGTAGAATCTGTACCTGAGAAAGCAATAGTAAGCTTGCCTGAGAAAATGGGTCTATTTAGTTTTACACCAACAGCACTAGAAGGCAAAATCCAGATTCACTATAGCTTCAAAATTAATCAGCCGACTATATCGCCAACTTACTATGAAGCGGTAAAAAAATTCTACGATATGGCGGTAGAAAAATCTAAAGAAAAAATAGTATTCGTAAAGAAAGTATAACCAAATGTTCGCCGAAGTTATAGAGCTTCAGCGAACATTAATTTTTTTAACCCATTATTTTCTTAAACAACTTCTTATCCACCTCACCTCCTGCAAAGTCATCAAAGGTCTTAGTCGTAATGTCAATCATATGATTAGATATAAACGGAGCACCTTCTGCTGCACCTTGCTCTGGCGACTTAAAGCAGCACTCCCACTCTAATACCGCCCACCCATCAAATCCATACTTTGTAAGCTGGGTGAATATAGATTTAAAATCAACCTGACCATCTCCTAGAGAACGGAATCTTCCTGCTCTGTTTGCCCAGTCCTGATATCCTCCATATACTCCTACTCTACCGTTAGGTACAAACTCTGCATCCTTAACATGGAACATCTTTATTCGATCATGATACAAGTCTATATACTGCAAATAATCTAATTGTTGTAATACAAAGTGACTCGGGTCATAAAGAATATTTGCTCGCTTGTGCCCTTTAACTTTGTCTAAAAACATTTCCCACGTTGCACCATCATGCAAATCTTCTCCAGGGTGGATTTCGTAACACACATCTACCCCACACTCATCAAAGTGATTTAATATTGGCTTCCATCTTTTTGCTAGTTCTTTAAAAGCTGCATCGACTAACCCCTCTGGTCGTTGAGGCCACGGATACATAGTCTGCCAGATCAGTGCACCAGAAAAGGTAGCATGCTCCGTAAGTCCCATGTGCTTACTTGCATCTCCAGCCCACTTTACTTGTTGCTTAGCCCATGCTGTCCTTGCCTTAGGTTTGCCATGAACTTCCTCTGGAGCAAATGCATCAAACATAGCATCATATGCTGGCGCAACTGCAACTAATTGTCCTTGCAGATGTGTAGAGAGTTCTGTGACTTCCATACCATGTTTAGCAACTGTACCCATGATTTCATCACAGTAAGTTTTACTAGTAGCTGCTTTTTCTAAGTCTATACATCTAGCATCCCATGTTGGAATCTGGACTCCTTTATATCCTAATCCAGATGCCCACTTACAGACACTGTCGAGAGAATTAAATGGAGCATCATCGCCCATAAATTGTGCAAGAAAAATTGCTGGTCCTTTTATTTTACCCACTTTATTATTGTTTTTATTTTATCAAATTCTATTTCCTATCATCAAGCATTCTCATACCTTCTCCATGCTCCTAAAATCAGGCCTGCCAAAAGTACTGCAAGAAAAAGATTAGTTGCATCAACTAATCCAGCAGTAATATTATACTGAAAATGTCCTTGTGTATACCGTCCCAAAAAAGCAAAACCAAATCCAATAATTGCTCCCCACTTTAACCCATCTGTTAGAGAATGAACACCTATCTTTTTAAAAACGAGTGACAAGCAAAACACCATGATAAACGTGTTTACAAAGCTGACGATAAATGGTAAAGGAGATTGATCTGCTTCTATCATTTCTAAAGTCAAATGATTCCATTCCATCCATTGTTCTGAAATTGAGCCATATATTCCTGCAGCGATACCTTGTGCAAGCACACTAGTAATAATTATTGCCAGCCAATTATGTTTAAGTGTTCCCATTATTGTTTTTGTTTAGATTAAGTTTTAGGCATTTTAATCCACTTCTGCTTACTCTTCCCTGACTTGATTACAGTCTCTATAAATTGCATTCCTCTTACACCGTCCTTTACTGTCGGGAAATCCTTATAAATCGAATCGACTTTCTTCCTATCAATTTTAGCTTGTATGCACTTAGCAAAGTTTTTATAAGTAGTAGCGAATGCCTCTAAATAGCCTTCAGGGTGTCCTGCTGGTATTCTAGTTGCAGCTTGAGCTGCTTCACACAATGCGCCACCTCCTGTTCTTACAATTTCTATAGGTTTATCTAGCCACTTTACTAAGAGTGTGTTAGGTTCCATCTGATGCCACTCCAGTCCTGCCTTCTCACCATACACTCTTATGTTTAAGCTATTCTCTTCTCCTGCACAGATTTGACTTGCTATCAATACTCCTCTAGCTCCATTACTAAATCTCAACAATACATTACCATCATCATCTAGTCGTCTCCCTTTAACTATGGCTGTAATGTCTGCACATACTTCTTTAATCTTAAGTCCAGAGATATATTCAGCAAGGTTTTCTGCATGCGTACCTATGTCACCCATTGCTCCTGCGATACCAGATTTCTTTGGATCTGTGCGCCATGCTGCTTGCTTTTGATTAGTTTGTTCTAGACGAGTTGATAACCATCCTTGTGGATATTCTACAACTATCTTCCTAATCTTTCCTAGCTTACCTGTCTTGACCATATCCTTAGCTTCTTTCACCATCGGATATCCAGTATAATTATGCGTTAATGCAAAAATCTGTTTTGACTCCTTCACTAATCTTTGTAAGTCTCTAGCCTCTTTCATACTGAAACAAAGTGGCTTATCACATATAACATGGAAGCCATTTTCTAATGCCATTTTTGCAGGACCATAGTGAACATGATTAGGAGTTACGATCGACACAAAATCTATCCGCTTATCCGCAGGTAGTGCCTTCTCTTTCATTATCATATCCTCATAGGATTTATAGACTCGCTTAGGATCTAAGTAAAAGTCCTTCCCTGACAATTTAGACTTTCGAGGATTACTGCTAAATGCTCCTGCGACTAATTCTATCTCACCGTCTAGAGCAGCAGCCATTCTATGTACCGCACCTATAAAAGCTCCACGGCCTCCTCCGACCATTCCCATTCTTAATTTTCGTGGCATGTTATATTTATTTGTTGTTTTTAAAAATAAAAAAGATACTAGTCTTTACCAATTTGAAAACGAGGACACATTCAAAAACATGATTAGGGTTTTTGATTATCTGCAATATACTTATCTACGATAACCTCAAGTGTACTCATAAGCACTGATCCGTTTTCTAAAACCCTATCATGGAAATCTCTGATATTAAAATTATCACCTAATGCTACCTCTGCTTTTTTTCTAAGTTCTCTAATTTTTATTTCGCCCATCTTGTAAGACACTGCTTGTGCAGGCCAACCAATGTATCTGTCTATTTCAGTATTTACTTCATGTAAGGATAATGCAGTATTACTGGCTAAGAAATCTACCGCTTCATCACGTGTCCATCCTTTGTAGTGCATCCCTACATCTACAACTAATCTGCAGGCGCGCCACATCTCGTAAGTCATCCTACCGAAGTGATCATAGGGTGTTTCATACATACCAATCTCTACGCCCAGATATTCACAATACAATCCCCATCCTTCTCCAAACGCACTTAGGTAATTATTCCTTCTAAAACTTGGAACTCCTTCAATCTCCTGAGAGAGCATCATCTGGTGGTGATGACCTGGTACTGCCTCGTGTAGGGTTAGCGCAGGCAAAGCGTAAAGTGGTCTCGTATCAAGTGCATAAGTATTCACCCAGTATTGGCCTGCTCTATTAGTTTTATAATTTCCTCCAGAGTACCTCCCAGCTGTATAGTTAGGCGCGATAGCTGCTGGTACAGGCTTTACAGAGAATGGCATTCTAGGAAGTTTGCCAAAATACTTTGGCATTTCGTTTTCTATCTTTTTTGAAAGAAATGAAGCTACGCCTAAAATCTCTTTGGGTGTCTTAGCATAAAACTGCGGATCGGTACGCAGAAATTTTAGAAAATCTGCAAAGCTACCTTCGAAGTTTAACTCCTCAATTACACCTTCCATATCTTTTCGTATTCGTGCTACTTCCTTTTGTCCTATATTAAAAACCTCATCTGGTGTAATATCTAGAGAGGTAAAATATTTTACTCTTTGCTCATAGAATGCTTTGCCATTTTTTATACCAGAAATCCCAACTTCATCTCTTGCACTATTGTAATAATCCTGCTCTAAATAATTATGGAGCTTTACAAAAGTTGGAAGAACTTTAGACGAAATCAAATCTCTAATCTCACTATCATAACTAGCATCATCAATATCTTTAAGCGGATTATAAAAAGCACTTTCCTCGATAGAAGCGTCTCGATGAACTCTGATCAATGGGAGAGCCTTCTCTATTATTAATTTGGGCAGCGTGATTCCTTCAATTACTCCTTTCTTCATTTTACCAATCTGCCAATCGACATATTCAGGAAAAGATTCTAGTTTTTTCTTGTACTTTTCTTTAGACTCAGCATCTGTTAATCTAGCATTAGCTACATTAAAATAAATACCAGTAACAAATCCTCCCTCGGAATTAATGGGCATGAGGTCTAATCCAATCTTAGCAGTTTGAATGTTATTATCTATGATGTATTTAAGAACATCTCGATTGATAATATCCATTGCTGAAAGTCCGCTATCTCTTACACCATCTAATGCATCTTTTATTTCTTGAAGTTTAGCTACCCTCTGATCTTGCTCTTCATCTGTATACATCCTCCATGATCGATCTGGGCGATTTTGATCGAAGGTTTCATAGTCGTTAATGATGCTTGCTAGAGTAGTTGTTTTAGCTTTAGGTGTATCTACTAATGCTTTCTTAGGTGCACATGAGTGCCCTAGTATGAGTATGGTAAATATTAAACTGAGTAGCTTCATTAAATCAAATTACTTAAAACTGAGCATCATATCTGAGATAAAAATGGTCTAAGGCGACTAACCTCAGACCATTTTTTATTGTTCGTTTTATCTTAATTAATGTGCACCTGCTCCGACTGGTTCTTTACCTCTCATCCAGAAAAACAGGATTGTAAATAGAACTATCAATGCTATTGGAAACCACAACATGGTGGATAAAGTGGCCTGACCAGTAGCTAATTCTAGTTCACTCCCAGTGAGCCCACTAGCTTCAAAGGATGATCTGTTAGAATCTATGGTTGATCCAAAAAATGGTTGCATAAATACATTGGCAAACATACCCATCGCACCAACCAGCCCTAAACCAAGAGCTCCACTTTGTGGAATGTAATCCGCTACAAATCCGATCATATTAGGCCAAAAATATGCAACTCCAAGTCCGAAGAATATAGCAGCAACATAAGCCATCGTTCCAGTCTGCGTGCTAAACATATATATACCGATAGTAGCAAGAACAGCTGAACCTAATAAGACTCCAGTAGTACTAAACTTACCAACCATGTCTCCTCCGAAAAATCTAGCAACAGCCATTAAACCAGCCACAAGAGCGAGTATAAGCATTGGTTTAGCTCCACTCTCTGCTAGCACTAGTTCAACCCACTGAGTAGTACCAAATTCTGTAGAAGCGGTGATAGCCATAACCAAGAACATAAAAATAAACAGTGGATTCATCATACCCTTTATACTGCCAGCAATAGATGCTGCTTCTGACGATTTAGCCTTAGGCCAAGCTTGACCAAAAAACAAATATGCATAAATGACGGTAGGAATCATTATGATCCAAATTTGTGTTTGCCACGACCATCCTAAGCTAGTCATGCCTAATGATAATAAACTTCCTAAGACGATCCCCCCAGGAAACCACATATGAAATCTATTCATCTTTCTGCTCATCATATTTCCTTCATATGCATCTGCTATCATGGGATTACAAGCAGCTTCTGTACATCCATTCCCGAGGCCAATCAAAAGTGAAGCTGCCATTAGCCCACCATAACTACCAGCATAAATGGTACCTATGATTCCAACAGCATGAGCTAGAAAAGCAAAAGCCATAATTTTACCACCACCTACAGTATGATATATTAGCCCACCAATAATCATGGAAATAGGAAAACCTAAAAACCACATTGAGTTAATGAAACCCAGCTGCCCACTAGATAAACCAATTTCTGCTTGTACCTGAGGTAATATACCAGCTCTTAAACTGAAAGACAATGCTGTAGTAATCAGGGCGAAGCAACTTGCATAGAACAGTCTATTTGCATTTACTCCAGAAGTGTTGTTTTCCATAATTGTTAGTTTTTCGTGTTGCTTATTCGTTTATTAAGAATTGTAGATTTTATATTTCTTTGATTTTAATATCTCTAAACCAAACATCATTGCCGTGGTCTTGTAGGGCAAACTTTCCTTTGCGGTATTTACCAAAGTGCTCCATACCTTTAAACTTGCTGTCTTCTATCATTTCGTCCCACTTTGTGTTAAACATTTCGAAGCTAACTACATTCACACCATTCTGATAAAATTGGTACTTACCATTATCTGCTATGATTTTTATAGCATTCCATTCTCCAGCTGGTTTGACATTTTCTTCAGAACATTCAATCATGTCATAGAGATCTCCTGCTCTGTGGGTTTTGATTTTGGCATCTGGATGGCAGGAGTTATCTAGCACTTGCATTTCTGGTGCTGAGTGGAATGTGTGATCTATTTTGCCATCTTCCTGCACGCCCCAAAATATTCCACTATTACCGCAGGGAGATATTTTCCACTCTAATGCAAATTCAAAGTTCTCATAATCATTATCTGTTACCAGATCTCCTCCTTCTGCATCTGAACTGCTGTCAAAAAATAGTGTACCATCAATTGCACTCCATTTACCATCAGTATCCTGATTATTAAATACATGCCACCCTTCTAAATTTTTACCGTTGAATAAGGACTGCCATTCACCTCTTGTATCAGATGATGAAGATTCTTGAGCAACTGCATTAAACTTCTCCGCTATTTTAGTTGAATTGCAAGCTAAAAAAGAGGCAAAACAAAATATCAAAATAGATGCCTTAAAAAGTATTTTATTTCTCATTTGATCCTTTTAATAGATTAACTCTAGTTGCAATTCGTGATAAATCTAAAATAGCAAATTTTAAATATTTAATGACTTAACTACTACCCTCTGACTGGTAGAATCTACATAAGTATAACTAACATATAATTGATCATCATTAGAAGCAAGTCTAGGAAATCCACTCGCCCTAGAATTGCTAGTCTTGCCAATCATTATGACTTGATCGATACTATCCGTAATGCTATATTTTTTTACCATTACTTTAGCCAGTTCTCCTTCCGATTCCATATAGCTGACTGCATACTCGCTCTCGTTTAAGAAGCATATATCTAATCTGCCGAGCGTCTCTCTTTCGTTTACTATCATTGGTTTAGAAAAACTATCACCCCCATCAGTAGAATACATAGTCTTGACTTTTTGATCAGCTCCAGAATACCAGGTGATCGCTACATTATTTGCTCTTGCATCTACACGTGGACCATTGACTGGACAACCAGCAATTTGCCAACCATCTTCATAAATCGCTTTAGGTAAGGTCCAGTCATTCCCAATTTTTCTTGTGTAATAGATATCTCTAATCCCAGCTTCACTGTTTCTATAAACTACAATCGGTCCCTTATCAGAAATCGCTACATCTGTCTGACAGCATTCACATACTTGGTTATCTAGTTCAACCCTTTGTGAGATAGTATTATCCGATGCAATGATTGCAGACCTCAGTGTCATTGCTCCCTCGCCATGTCCATGATCATGACTTTCTTTGTCCTTTGTCTGCTCCTTAGTCATATGTCGACCATCGAGCCATACGGCTAACATTTTATCTTGATATGGTGTCATAGATACAAAGCCATGCTCTGCATTGATCCCATCGTTATGTAATATTTTGCCAGCACTCCACTGCTCTTGTGATTTTTCCGAGGTTGAAATTCTCACATCATAATCATAGCTGCCTGTGTCACTTTTTTGCAACCAATAGGCTAATAATTTCTTGCTGTTAGGAAACTGAGTGATAGCTGGAAAATCAGCCCAATTTACAAACCAGTCTGATCCACTAGCAATCGTGCTAACATTATTGAAACTTTCATCGGTAAGTTTAGCGAGTTGAAGTTTACTGATTGTATCCTCTTCTAGGTCTATCCATGATAGATAAACTTGGCCGTCTTTATCAATCAATAGCGATGACTCTCCACTGCTATCATTTGAAGGATTTAAAAGTTCTGTTATTGTAAATGTAGTCTCTTGCTTACATGCTATTAGTAAAATGACAATTAAGAAACAGTAAAATTTACTCATTCTCTAAAATACCATTTTATCTTAGTGGCATGATTGAGTATCTCCCATTATTTAAAGCACTACACATTATTGGCTTTGTTGCATGGTTTGGAGGGCTATTTTATATGGTGAGAATATTCGTTTATCACACTGAGGCATACGACAAAGAACAACCCGATCAAGATATCCTGAGTAATCAATTCCACATCATGGAAAAGAAAGTGCTCAATATTATTTGTCGTCCTGCGATGCTAATTACTTGGGTATTTGGAGTTCTTATGATAATCACCTACGGAATGGATTGGTTTAAAGTTAATTACTGGCTACATGCTAAACTATTGATGGTTTTACTGCTATCGGGTTATACTGATTACTGTGGAAGATTGATCAAGAAGCTAGTGGTTGGGAAGACCAGTTTCAGCTCATTCCAGTTCAGATTATTTAATGAAGTACCTACCTTATTTTTGATAGCTATCGTTTTAATAGCAGTTTATCAGAATAATCTGAACTATCTCTATACGATCATTGGTATATTAATTAGTGGATTGGTAATGTATGTTATTGCCAAGGCCGTCAAAAACAAAAGAGAACAACAGACTAAATAAAACTGATATGAAAAAAATACTTTATTACTTCCTTGGCTTTTTACTATTTCTCGTATTAGTGTATGTGGGGATTTGTGCTATCGCACCAAAAAATATTGATGTCGAAAGATCACTAACCATTGATGCGCCGAAAAATATGTTATTCAATATGGTGGATGATTTCAAGACATGGGAGAAATGGTCTCCTTGGTATGATAAAGACCCTGAGATGAAAGTTGAATATGGTGCCACAACTCAAGGTGTAGGTGCAAGCTATTCGTGGTCTGGGAATAAGGAAGTAGGATCTGGCTCTATGACTACAACCGAAAGCAAACCTGGTCTTTTGCATAAATCAGATATGTTGTTTGAAGGAATGGGTGAACCGTCTACAGCAGAGTTTAATTTTAATGAGTTAGATGGAAAAACTGAGGTGGTCTGGAAGCACTATGGCGGTAGTGATATTTCTTTTTTACAAAGAGGAATTGTGATGATGCTTGGTTTAAAAGGATCACTAGAAAAAGACTTTGAAAATGGTCTTAATAAAATAGCCGCCCTTGCAAAAGAAAGAGTCACCAATAAAATGTACGATGGCTATAAAATAAATGAAATTACACAACCAGAGAAACACTTTATACATAACAGACAAGAAGTGGGGTACGATAATGTACAGCAATTTTATGCTGGGAATTTAGGCGGTCTATTTGGCAAGGCACAAAGTGCTGATGTGGAGATGGATGGAAAACCTTGTGGACTATTTTACAAATTTAATGATGCTACAAGAATGGTAGACATGTCCGCTGCCATCCCTATCAAAGAGCCACTTGCTATCCGCGGCGCTCAATCGCTAACACTCCCAGAAAGTAATGCGATCAGTGTAGATTACTATGGAGATTACAATGGTACGCCTGCTGCACATGCTGCAGTACAATCTTTCATGAGAGACTATGGTATACTTAACAATCCACCGTATATAGAAGAGTATGTAACGGATCCTGGGGAAGAGCCCGACCCTAAGAAATGGTTGACTAAAATCACTTATTACATTAGTGAGTAAGACTCATAGAATCACAGAGATTTAAGTGGAGAAGAAAAGTATACTAGTCGAGTCTCTATTTGCTTTTTTAGAGCTACTCACATTTATTGTCATCGCGGCAATACTTGGTGTAGTAATATTTCTATTGGGTGATTTTTTCCTAGCACCTTTTGTCACAAGTAATAATCTAGAATTAGATCCTTACTCTATGCTTGTAAATGAGTATTTGCCAGCAACCTTTGTTCTTTTAACTGCCACTTATATAGTCAAAGTACTCATCTTTAAAATTCCAGAAGTAGCACTTGGTTTTACTAACAGGAGGGTCATAAAAGATTCCTCCATTGGTTGGGGTTTAGGTTTTGTGTTGGTTGGTGTTGGTTTTGTTCTCCTCTACATTTTTGATCAAATTGAAATTGAAGGAGTAGACTTTATTCCGTTTTATTTTTTTGGCTTTATACTACTTTTTATTATTCAGAGTTTTGCTGAGGAGATTATCTTTAGAGGATTTCTAATTCCAATGCTTCAGTATCGTATCGGTACTATGGCTGCCCTGATAATTTCATCTCTTCTGTTTTTTGTTGTGCATTTAAGCAATCCTAATGCTTCACCGTTAGGTATGATTAATCTTATTTGTGGAGGTTTCTTGATGGGCCTTTTATTCTTGAAGTACAAAAACATCTGGGCACCGACTGGCTTTCATGCAAGCTGGAATTTTGTGCAAAGTGCTTTCTTAGGATTTCCTGTGAGTGGGATTGAGATTCATAGTCTTGTAGACTTAAAAGAAACTGGCAATGATTACATAACAGGAGGAGCCTTCGGGTACGAAGGCTCTCTGATATCCATTGTTATTTTAATCTTATGTATAGTTTATCTCCTTAAGACAGATCTTAGACTTTATCAAAGTCTATTCGAACCCGTGCATCCTTCTAGTAAGTACTCCTTTAAACATGACGCATAGCAATGCAACTCCCATGGTTATCGCAGTAAAAATTAAAAAGAAAGTGGACATGCTATTGTTCTTTACAATAACATCAATATAACTACCTGTCATCCCAGCTGCCCAATTAGCAATAAAGTTTGCAATGAACCAAATACCAAACATAAGCCCTAATAATCTTACTGGTGCTAATTTACTTACATAAGATAGGCCTACTGGCGATATACAAAGCTCTCCACTAGTATGGAAAAAGTAAGCCAAAATCAACCATAACATACTCACCGATGCAGTCTGAGCACCTTGCTCTATACCTGCACTTCCTAAAGCTAAAAATGCAAAACCTAGACCTACTAAAAATAAGGCTAGTGCAAATTTCATAGGCCCCGAAGTAACTATTTTCTTTTCCCAAAATTTAGTAAAGAGTGGCGCGAGGGTGATTATGAAAAATGAATTTAGAATACTAAACCATGAAGCCTGCACCTCTGACTTCTCAGCTACAAATTCTCTATAAAGCATCCAAATGACTAAGCCCCATATCAGAATAAAACTTGCGGCTAGAATCGTATTACCTAAACTTATCTCTGACCAAGTGACCTTAAATAGTTTTAAAAGAACCCAGGTTATAACTCCCATAGCTCCCAATGTCAAAATAGCATTGACCGTATTAAAAATTATGGCTCCGCTTCCTTCTAATGTTCTATCTGTATAATCAGCAGCAAAGACCGTCATTGACCCTCCTGACTGTTCAAATGCCCACCAAAAGAAAACAACAAAAAAAGAATAAGCAATAATTACCCATACTCTATCCCTTTCGACCTTAGAAAGAAAAGGATCAGTAACTATATACCCAACCGTACCTATGACACTACCTAATAGCAACCCAGGCATATATAGATTATTAATAATACTCAAAACATTATCAAGACTATCACCATGAAAGCTGCGCATCATGAAATGTACTGCTACACCTATCACAATACTTATTACAGACCATTTAATAATTCTACCAGAGCTCTCAGTTTTATCTTTATGCTCATCTATTACTTTCACATCTGCCAGTCCATCATTCTGAGGCTTCTTGCCGATCTCTCCAAAGATTTTTCCAGACCACCAAAATTGTAGTGCTCCAGCTATCATAAATATCATGGCTAGTCCAAAACCATATGACCAACTAATTTTTTCACCGATATACCCACAAAGTAAAATTCCTAAGAATGCTCCTGCATTAATACCCATGTAAAAGATCGTATAAGCAGAATCCTTCTTGTCCTCTTCGCCCCCATACAACTGGCCAACCATAGAAGAGATATTAGGTTTAAACAATCCATTACCAAGTATCAAGGCAGTTAACCCAGCGTAAAAGAAAAATGGGATCTCTAATGCCATAAATCCATGACCAAGCGCCATTATAAACGCGCCCATAATAACAGCGGTACGATAGCCCAAATATTTATCTGCCAACATACCTCCAATAAGTGGTGTGAAATAAACCAAACCTGTATATAATGCATATAATTCTAAAGCATTACTCCGATCCCATCCATATCCTCCAGTACCATCATCTAAGATCGCTGCAGTAAGGAATAGTACTAGCAAAGCCCTCATCCCATAATAGGAGAATCGCTCCCACATCTCTGTAAAGAAGAGTACAAAAAGTTGTGAAGGATGTCCTAATACATCACCTGTCTTGGGAAAAGCTAATTTATCGCTCATTTATAAGAAGTGTTTGATTGATTGAAAGCTAAAATAGATTTAATAATGAATAAATAGAATTTTGCCCATTCTAATTATTGCTTTATGGCAATCATTGGTAATATATGGGAGATAGAACTCCATTTTTACAAATAAAATCTTCCTCTTCTCCAATATTCTTGTGGAGTTAATTAAAGAAAATTAAACCTTCATTATATAACTAAGTCTAATACATCAGTGTTATATATCAATACGTGAATCAAACTTTAAAATGAAATCTACTCTACTCACCATACAAATCCTGTGCTTAAGCCTAATACTAGGTGTAAATGCATCTGCTCAATCTGCTAGAACCATAATTAATGGCCAGGTCGTAGAAAGCACAAATAGCCAACCCATCGAATTTGCTACCGTCATGTTAACTAGTAAGTCGACCAATGAAATGATTACTGGAACGACGACAGATCAAGATGGTAAATTTTTAATCAGTACAGACGAAAAAGAATTTAATATCAACGTGAGTTTTATAGGGTTCAGTGAATTGATAATTGATGATTACAGCATCTCTAACAACAGAGTGAATTTAGGTAATGTACAACTTAAGCTAGATGGCGAGACATTAGATGAGGTCACAGTAAGGGCCGAGAGATCACAGACTGAATTTAAATTGGACAAAAGAGTTTTTAATGTGGGTCAGGACTTAAGTCGATCTGGTGCAAGTGCATTTGAAGTGTTAGACAATGTGCCATCTGTAGCTGTGAGTATTGAAGGAGAAATATCGCTAAGAGGAAATGCTGGAGTGCAGATACTGATCAATGGCAAACCAAGTGTACTCTCAGATGGAGGAAATGCTCTCGGCAGTATAACTGCTGACATGATTGAGAAAGTCGAAGTAATTACTAACCCATCAGCAAAGTATGATGCGGAAGGCTCTACTGGGATCGTAAATATTGTTTTAAAAAAGGATGAGAAAAAAGGAATCAATGGCTCAGTAACCCTAAATTCTGGCATACCTAATAATCATAGTTTTGGTCTAAGTCTAAATCGCAGAACAGAGAAGTTTAATTTATTCACACAGCTAGGAGCAGGTTATCGTACCTATCCTAGTAAAACGGAGTCTCTCAACAGAAATGAACTAAATAATTCCTCCGTAGAAAGTTTCGGAACAGGAGACAAGAATGAAAACTTCTACAACTTGATTCTCGGGACAGACTATCATATCAATAAGAATAATGTAATCACCTTAAGTGGAAGTTATGCGCTCGAGATAGAAAAAGAAAATTCGTCTACGGAGTTCAGTCAGTTTAGCTCGCCTAACAATCTAGATACTCAGTATGAAAGAAATGAGATCACTGAAGCTACTAACCCAAAGTATCAATACGAATTACAATACAAAAGTGATTTTGAAGATCATAAGGAACATGCGTTACTTATAAGTGCGACTGGTCGGTTTTTTGGAAAGGACCAAACTTCAGAATTTGAGAATCTTCTGACTACAGGAACTCTTAATACTAATCAACAAAATGTAAGGACTGATTTTAAGGATGCTAATTTTGCTTACAAGCTAGATTATACTAAACCATTTAGTGATGCTTTTATTCTTGAGACCGGTGCTCAATATCTTATTAATGATGTCGGTAATGATTATGGTGTTGAAGACCTCATTGGCGCTGATTGGATATTAAATGATAAACTAACAAATAACTTTGAATTCAATCAGAAAGTTCTTGGCACCTATGTCACAGCAGGATATGAAGGAGATAAATGGGGATTTAAAGGTGGGCTAAGATTAGAGAATACTGATCTAAGTACGTTGTTGACAAATACTGGAGAGGTAGGTGATCAAAATTACTCTAACTTGTTTCCGAGTGCACATGCTAGTTACAAAGTGACAGAAGCGTTGTCTTTTCAGGCAGGATATTCTAAGCGAATCTATAGACCTAGGATGTGGCATTTAAATCCTTTCTTCAACATAAGAAATACTTTTAATGTCTATACAGGTAATCCTAATTTACAACCAGAGTTTACTGATTCGTATGAAGTCAATGGAATCTATGTAGCTCAAAAGTTCTCTTTCAACTTCGGAGTATACCATAGGTATACAACCGATGCGGTAGAGAGAATAACCACTTTTGAAAATAATATCAGCACTACCCTTCCTCTAAATATTGGAACCAATAAAACTTATGGCTTCGAGATGAGTGGAAAATTCAATGCCAGTAAAAAAATATCCTTTACTGGAGATTTCAATTACAACTATGAAGATAGAAGTGTAAATTTTGAAGAAGATATCTTTGACTTCTCAGCTGATAGGTGGACAGGGAGATTAAGGGCGAAGATGAAACTTCCTGCTGATATAGATGCAGAAGTTACTGGTAGTCTCAGATCTAGAACTAAGAATTTCCAAGCAATATACTCTGGATACACATCTGTAGATTTAGGACTGCGTAAAAAACTCATGAAAGGCAGAACGATACTCAGCCTAAGTGTAAGAGATTTATTTGCTTCTCGAGTAAGAGAAGGAGAAACTAATGCTACTAATTTCTATGCTTATACTTTTAGACAGCGAGGTAGATTCGTATCCTTCGGTGTGAGTTATGGGTTTGGGAAAGGAGAAGCGATGGAGTTCAGTGGAAATAAGGGACATAGGGGTCATTAGGATCTTTCCCTAGCTCTCTCTTGAAAAAGAGGCAGCTAATAGAGTCTTTACTTCAACTTAGCATCCAACGGATACCTTAACCCCTCATGCTTAATCAAGACAGCTTTGGCTGAGCCGATAGTTAAGGGAGACTCGATAAGAAGCGGTATCTTATTTTTATCATCTGAGATCCAAACATCCATCTTAGTATCCTCATCAAATACATGACCGTCAACAGCCTCTGGAATTAGCTTGATGGTCTTGAATTTTCCCATGCCTTTGATTTTTTTCTTTTCTCTTTTGTTGATTTCCATCTTGAGCGGGTACAACTCTTTATCGAAAAAAATACTAACTGGGATGATCGTATTATCCGCATAGGAGTTGTAATCCAAGTTGCGTACAAAGTATAGTATACTTACCATATCCTGCACACAGCCAACCATGTCAAACTCATTTAGCTCTGCATCTTCTCTATGCTTACCCCAGTAAGATTCGAGATGTAAGCTTTCCTGATCAAATAGTATTGAATCATATCGATTATAACTTCCCTCTTCTACATTCCGCAAAAAATATTCTGGCAAGAGTGTGTTCTTATCTATCCTTGATCCATAGTAATCATCCACCTTAAAAAAGTTCTCGTAGGCTGCGTAAGTTTTACCGATTACTTCGACATGGTAGTCAGTCTCATCTTCCTCAACAGAAAATTCTACCTCTCCTGCTGGCACCCACACGAATTTCCAATTGTAGTAAATCCTGAACCGTAACTTTTCTCCACCCTGGAAGGACTGGTTATCTATTTGACATAGATCCACTTCTTGCGTTTGCTGAGCAGATAGCTCAAGCGAACAAAACGCAAACAATAAGAAAAAGAGAAAACTATTTTTCATAGCCAAATGACTTCACTACATTTTTGTTTAGTGATAACAGCAATCCTACAAATGCTGGTATCAATAAGTTAATGATCCAAAGCCCAAACGAAGAAGATATAATTGCAATTTCATTTATACTGAATATTCCCCAGACAATTAATGCTATCTCGCTTCTTGCAAATACATTGAGCATCGGAGGGAGAGGCATCATTGATTGAATTAAGAATACAGTAGACACTCCTAAAAACAACATACCAAACGAACCTTCGACACCAAAGAAGTACAACAACAATATAAATTGTGAGCTATAAACGATGTACCTAATCAAAGACCATATCGAGACCTTTAGCAGATCTAACTTAGAAAACAGCTTTAATACTTTTAAGTGCTTAGAAATTGCATCTGATAGAAACGGGAGAGATATCTTTTTAAGGAGTTTCTTAAGAGAATCTATATGGAAATAAAGTGTGTATGTGATTAGAGTCAATACAAAAACAAAAAACAAACTAGCAATTAAAAGCATATGATCCAATCCAAAATTAAAATAGACGAAAGCAATCGCACTACACGAACCGACAGTTAAGTTGACTAGATTCTGACTTATACTAGTTACGAAGGTTGTGATGACTGCCTTCCAATTATTTTCTGCCTTCACGTACAGCACTCTCCCTCCATACTCACCTATTCTCGCTGGCGTCATAATTCCTAAAGTCAATCCACTCATAATCGCAGCATAAGAATCCTTAAATGAAATCTGCTCAAATTTGTTAATTAGTCCACCCCACTTAACAGCTTCTAGGCTCCAGTTGACTGGCATTAAAACTATGGCCAATGCCAGATACCAAACCTTATCATAGCTAAGCGTATTAATGAATGAGGCCCATAATGCTTCTAATTGATTTTCTTGTGAAATCTGATAGGTGATAAGTGCAATGAAGATGCATACTAATGCACCTTTGATTATCCAATTGAGCGTCCTAGACCCGCCCAAAGAAAATGAAGCCTTGCTATCCGTTTTCAAAAACATTTAATGATGTGAATTAATATATAAGACGCTGGTTATACTATCATTAGTTCAATAATCGTACTTATTCTATACTTTTAACGACTTATGACTAAGGATTGCAAAATACTTGGCGTAGATCCTGGTACTAATATCATGGGATACGCTGTAATCGAGATAAAAGAAGGGAAAGTCACTGTCCAAAGCATGGGTGTGATTAACTTACAATCCTTCCCTGACCACCAGACTAAACTCAAAGAAATCTATCTACAACTCCAAGAAATTATCGAAACTTATCTACCTACGGAGATGGCTGTAGAGACACCTTTCTATGGTAAGAATGTGCAGTCCATGCTTAAACTTGGACGTGCTCAAGGAGTATCCATAGCTGCAGCTATAACCATGGGTCTTAACATCTCAGAATACGCTCCTAAGAAGATTAAACAATCTATTACAGGCAATGGTAACTCTTCTAAAGAGCAAGTTGCGGGGATGCTCCAAGCTATCCTAAAGATTGATCTTTCGCAATACAAGTTGGATGCTACTGATGCGCTTGGCGTGGCTTACACTCATTATAATCAGATGGGGTCTCCACTGGGAGGTAGTAAGAAGTATTCTGGATGGGGTAGCTTCATTAAGGATAACCCTGGGAAGATTAAATAAAGTCTTACTACTTAGGCGGCAACGGAATCAACATAGAAGTATTAGCCATGTACTTTTGATAAGCTGGATCATCACCCCATCGCGCTTTTCCTTTAGCAGTTAATTGCTGTACACCACTTACTTTCGTGAGTAATAGAAATACAAACAAAGGAGAAATCAATGTCACATACTGCCATCCATTCAAGATCGGTAATGCTACAACTGCAATTCCAGCCCACAACAAAATCTCTCCGAAGTAATTAGGATGGCGAGACCATGCCCACAAGCCTTTATTGATAAACTTCCCTTTATTCGATTTATCTTTTTTAAAGGCTGTCTTTTGTTTATCTGCCAATACTTCGATTAAGAATCCAATTACCCACATAGCAATTCCTACAAAACCAACTACCCCAAATTTTTTATCAACTCCACCTGTGATTATTACAAGAGCGCAAGCAACTGTAAGTATAACCCAAAGCGCTTGAATAGTCCAAACCATGAAAAACCTCAGAGGGTCTACCTTGATTTTATCAAACCGATCATCACTGCCAACTCTATTCACCCTGGTAAACAAAAATATACCAAGTCTTAAGGCCCAGATGGTTACCATTGCTGCTATAATCTTTCCTCTAACACTGACATCTGGTGTGAAATACATAGCCGCTGCAATTACACTTAGATAAGTAAGCGTACCTGTCAAGTCAAAGTAGTGCTCACTCTTGGCAAAGTTAGATGGAATAAAAACCAACCAATTGATTGCTACAGCAATGATACCACACAACATAAAAACCGAAACAGGACCAACCTCAGCTCCATTATTACCGCCAGCAAAAGAAACCCCTGATATAATCAGCAGAACAATTAGAATTATAAGTAAACGCTTTGGGGTAGATAAGTTTTCCATAAAAGTTGATTTATTAAACTTAATGGATTTTTAGCAGAATGGTTTAACTAACCAAGGTTCAAATATTCGCAGAAATCGAGTTTGCGATGGCAGTAAATTCCTCATGGGAGAATTTCAGCTTTGGATTTGCGAAACTCAGCTCAGACATTTTATGGAAAGGGATTAGGTGTACATGAGCGTGAGGGACCTCTAACCCAATCACGCTTACTCCTACCCTTTCACAAGGAATAACTTTTTGGATAGCCTTCGCTACCTTTTTAGAAAAGACCATTACATCACTTAAGACCTCATCAGTAAGATCATAGAAATAATCTACTTCTAACTTTGGGATGACTAACGTATGCCCTTTAGTCAGTGGATTGATATCTAAGAAAGCTAAGCACGTCTCCGACTCTGCTACTTTGTAGCAGGGTATCTCTCCATTGACTATGCTTGTGAATATGCTTGGCATTAGATATCTATAGAAATAATTTCAAATTCTATTATTCCTGTAGGAACGGTTACCTCTGCTATTTCTCCAACCTTCTTACCGAGCAACCCAGACCCAATTGGTGAGGTGACTGATATCTTTTTTAGTTTGAGATCCGCTTCTGCTTCAGAAACTAATTTATAGGCAACTTGTTTATTGTTCTTTCTGTTCTTGATTGTGACAGTAGTTAATACTGAAACTTGCGAAGTATCTATATTACTCTCATCTATAATCTTAGAATCTGCAAGTTGAAGCTCCAGCTTATTGATTTTAGCCTCTAATAAGCCTTGCGCATCTTTTGCAGCATGGTACTCTGCGTTCTCAGATAAATCTCCCTTATCTCTCGCCTCAGAAATCTCCTTAGCAATCTGTGCTCTTTCAACAGATTTAAGTTGATCTAAATCTGCCATAATTTTATCATACCCCTCTTGTGTCATATAGGAAATACCCATTGTAAATATTTTAATTTGAAAATTATCTTAGTCTAGATTTAGGAAGTTGGTTTAGAATCTTCTTTCATTCTAATCAGACTAAAACATAAAATTAGATGATTTATTATAATCTATGAAATGTATTTCTTTTTTGGGTAAAATTCAACCTGATAAGACCTATAAGGTTAATCTAACCGTGAAATTATGTGTCCCTCGAAATGGATCAGTTGTCCGATAAGCGTAGTCAAAACCTACTTTTCTATCACTATCTTTGCTTAGCGGTAAGTTTAGAGACATACCTGCAGCAAAGCCAGAGTATACGTTGCGCTCACCTTCATTTACACTTCCTATATCTTTTTTGTATGCTGCTCTGAGTGCTACAAAATCTTTGAAGTATAATTCTCCACCAACTCCTAATTGATCTTGAGAAAAAGAATTAGAGGTGAAATTGGCAAGTCCTCTGATCATAATCTGATCATCTCCAAAATAGTAGTCGTACGAAAGTCCAATATTCAAAACGGATGGTAATTCAAAGTCTTCTGATCTACTATCGAAAGTGATTTTATACTCCCCATTTGTGCCTGGGTTATCTACTTCGAAAGACAGCCCTTCTCCACTGTATCTCATAGGTGATCCCACATTACGAAGGGAAATTCCTAATTTAAAATTTTCCTTCTCGCCACTTACATATTGAACTCCAGCATCTAATGCAATACCAAATGCTGAAACATTTGCCAGAGACTCTGATACTCCTCGAACCAATAATCCAACAGAAATTTTATTAGCATAGGTGTAAGAATATCCCAACCCTAGGTGGAAAAAATTAGGGGAGAATGTACCACCAGTTCCTTCTGGCTGGAGGGTAGTTGTAACAGGTATCTCTCCAAAATCTACTGAAGTAAGACTTATTCCAAATGCACTGTTTTCTCCAATCTTTTGTGCGAAGCCAACAGCATTTAGCTGCATCTCTGTACCCGTAAATAATCTAGTGTTTGCAATTAGGAGTTCTGTTTTATTTATCCTTCCGAGCCCAGCGATGTTTAATCGCATAGACTCTACTCCTCTTATAGAAGCTGTACCAAGCGTATGCAATCCAGCACTCCTAGCCCATGGATTAAAAAGTAACTCACCTGCGCCTGCTTCTCCTTGTCTGTCAGGATTACCTGCATAGCTTAAGCTAATCGCAAAGAAGAATATCAGACTTGTTGTTATAACTCTTTTCATTCTTTGACTTCTTACAATCCTGCAGGATCAAATTTCCTATTTATACCAAACCATTTAATTGTTCTCTCAGCTCCTAACTCTGGTGCTGATACATGTATTAAGTACACACCACTTGCCACAGATATACCGCTGCTATTTTTTAAGTCCCACTCTATGTCAGGTATTATCTGAGAAGATCTTACTCCTGGATTTGTCCTGTTATCAGTTAGCACTCCACGTTCGTCTCTCTTAAACTGTTTAATGAATTTGCCATCAAGACTATAGATGGTAACAGTTGCTCTAGCTGGTAAGTTAGTTATCTTGACTACTGTTTCTAATCTACTAGTTTCATATTCAGAATAAGCAAAGTATGGATTAGGCACTACATTTACCAGTGCTAACGCAGAGTCTATTTGACCTCCTTCTAGTGCTGTAGATTCTTTACCTGCAATCTCAAACTCGTAGATAGGCAAGTCACCTATAGCATCACAAGAGAAAAGTTCAGATCCTAACCCATAATTAGTTTCTCTGTTATAAGGGTTATCTACTCTTAACTTTATGATTCCATCTCCTGGCACTAAACCGTCAGCATACGATCTCATATTGATACCTGGAGGCAAGATCGGTATCCCTGTCCACGTAACTAACTTAAGCGCATCACGTTTAAAGGTGAAGACAAAATTTTTACCTAGTCGCTGTCTTATCTGCTCGCATCCATCATACTCTTGTCTAGTTACATAAATATGGTGCTGACCTCCAGACACAAAATTCCAAAGCGAAACAGGTGCGCCTGGCACACCTTCCGTAAATGCTTGCGACGATGGATTGTACATCATATCACTTCCAATTCCTCCTCCTTCTATAAACTCCGCTAAGTCATCATTATAAGTTGAGTTTTCACCAAAGAATATATTAAGACGTTCACCAGTCTCTACATCCACTGCATAGCCAGGGAAATAACCCATTCCTACTCCATCACCATCAGGATCTGGTCTCCCATCACCATCACTATCATCAAGTCCTACCGAAGGCGAATCACGTAGATCAAACTGATCTACATTACCGATATTTTCATAACCTGCTTCACTGAATTGCGTGTTAGATGTTTCAACAATAACACATCTACTCCACTTAGATTTATCACTTGTGAAAACAATGTCTACGTTGTTAAGTTCTGCAAGCGTAGATTTACTTCTCAATGCTTCTCCTCCATTAAAATCTTTCCATCCTGGTGATATCGTCTGTAAATCCGATCTAAAATCCGCCAATGCAAAGGGTACAAATGCCGCATCACCAATCAGACTAAAAGCTTGCTTAGGATCTAATTCATTATCTTCTTCATTACTTGCTGTTCTTAAAAAATTATAAACAGGCCCTGAATCATCGGGAATAAATCCTAACCATGGATTAGTCTCTGCATCTGGATAGCTTACCCTGGCTCCTATCACTCCATTAGAGTCATCAAGTTTATCTCCTGCGTCATCTGTCTGGCCTATAGAAATTGTAAATCCGTACTCACTTATGATTTGTTCATTAATGATATCTATAGATGTCTCGGAGGCTATCGTTTGTCCTGTCCCTAAATCCTCTAGCACCCATCTCGCGCCTGGTAGTATGCCACAAGTAGTACCTCCTTTAAAGTCTCCTGTAAACGAAAGTCTAAAGTTTCCATTCTTAACTTCTAAAGGGTTATAAACTTCTATGTCTAGTGGTCCTGCTCCTTCTTTATATTTCACTATCCCATCTGCAGTACCTTCTAGTATCTGATCATACATACTATCATCAAGATCTAAAAACACTGTGCCAGCTCCCTGCCCAGCGATTCTCGTTATGACTGCTCCATCACCGAAGTCTGCATTTTGGTTTTCATATACAATTGGCCTTGGGACTCCTGTCGTTACTTTTATATTTCTTCTACCTGCACAGTATGGTGATCGCTGTCCTAAGCCATCAGATGGATCAAACTCTGCCCAGTTATTTTGTGCATAAGCAAGTACCATATAGTAGTACTCTTTGTGATTTATCATTCTCCTGTCTCCCTCTGCAAATTCATCCTCGTCGACTCTAAAGGTATGGCTCAACCCTTCGTCCGCAGCTTCTACCTTTTTCTCAAAGGTCCATACGATTTCTGTATTGTTTGGTGTAGGGTCTTCTAGTGCTGGTTTCCAATTATATAAATTAGCGATACCATTTTTTATATCTACCTGTCTAACTAACCTTGCCTTATCGACGAGGTTTAATTCTTGGGCTGTTACGTTTGCATCAGCCAACTGGAAAATTTGATAGCCTTCAAAACGGTATAGAGAATCCAAACCTGCATCTACTGGATTAAGATCCTCTTCTTGATAAGCTTCAAATGCATTGTTAGATGTTATGTTATCATTAGTCAAAACAAATACTAACTCTCTATCCAATTCTATCACATCTACATCTGGTGCATCAGGACCATCTTTAATTTCAAAACAATTATCAAATAATGACTGTGCAAGATCATCCGCGAAAAGCAGTCTAGAGATATCTGGACATGGATAATCTAAATCTGGCACCCATGCTACTCCGATTATTAATTCGTTAACGGCTTGTGGTTTTAACAAAAATGGACCAGAAGCTTGTAACATCCTTCTATCTCCGAATGGCAAATCGGCCTCGCACATCGACCATCCAGTCTGGTTAGGAGCATCTGGGAAAGCATATCTTACCGAGTCTACACTACCTGGATTAAATCCATCCCCACCAAACGTGATAGCTGACCCATCTCTCCATAGTCCTCGTAAATAGTTATAATATTCTACATCGATCGTTGGGTCAGTTGTTGTAGGATCTGGGTCACCTATCGCCGCGTTATTATAATAAACAAATGATGACATCCCTAGCTCTACTAATGTATCACCATCAGTGCCCAGAGGCGGAGTGATCGTAGCATTTCCATCTGCATCAAAATTTCTAGGTGCTAGTGGCCCTCTGAAATAATCTATTCCTAAAATTGGCACCTCATCACAGTAGGTATTTACACCACCGTCGCAAGTACAACCATTCTGACCATCTAATGCATCTTCATTATAGACGTAGGCTAAACTTCTATCAATATCGCAACCCAAATAATCATCAGTATGGCAACCTAAATCTGGATCAATCCACATAGCAAAGTAGCAGTCTCTAATATCTGATGACGCTCTATTAATCAACTTGTACCGCTGAAAGGTCATATCATTAATCTCATCATTAGAAGAGAAAGCAAATGCTTGCACTTGTACTTCCATAAGTATCGGAGTCCCTTGCGTTAGGGTGTGGGGTCCTCCAGCGTCATTATAAATCCAAAAGATCATCTCATCAGGAACAATCTCTTTCGCCTCAGCTCTATTAGCTGGCTTACATCCTCTGATATCTATTATCGGGAAATCTCCTTTCGTTGGGTCGTAATTTTCATCGCCGTCTTCATCCCAAAATGATCCTAAGCCCTGGCCAGTATTAGGCAACTCAAATTCAAACTTTTGTGCAAAGAAAGGATTCCCTTTGCCTGGCCAATATCTAACATCGTCTGGCACACTACTCGCTTCTATTGCTTCTCCACTAGCTTGTGCTAATTCCCAGTTTTGATTATGCTCCTCTACATTTACTGCTAACACTTTAAAGAACTGATCCCAATCTTGACAAACCTCTAAGTCAGTTGCTCCACTATTGGGATCGATAGGTCCTGTATAATAATCAGTCTGCCCCCCGCTCCTATAATCCACTGCAGCGATTTTTAAATTACCCACTGGGTCTAACCCTCCCAACCATACAGATGCTGCGAACATAGAAGAGACTTCGTCCTCTCCTGGCTGTGTCTTTGGTACAATATATTTACCTTCCGTAAGATCCCACCATACATCACCTCCAGTTAATAGTCTTGCTCTTACATTATTTATCTCTTGATCGATCTGAGCTACTGCTGATCTGCACTCTTCCCTGATGGTTGCGATTCTATCCGTCTTAAGTTTTTTCTTACGCAAAGGATTGATATGCGCAAACATAGTTTGTGACCCAAACAGAAAAAGCATTAAGTAAATAAATCTCATTTTATTCATCAGATTTTAAAATTCTATAATTGCTCCTAAATAAATTCTTCTAGGTAAAGTGTAAAAGTCTGCATCTAATAATCTCCATGAATATGCATCCGTGAAGTTGTCTACACTTTGCCCATTATCCTCTACCTGCGATATTCTATCCTCTCCAAAAGAAGATTGTAAGTATCCGTCGTTTAACGGATCTCCAGATACGCTGTACACTGCTCTTACATTCTGAGTGTTTAAGACATTCTGTATTCTGAGATAGGCATTTAGAAACATTGGTTTCCTGTTACCATTGTCAAACAGTTTGAAGTTTTTATCCAACCTCAGATCCATCTTAGTCGTCCATGGCAACCTTGCTTCATTGATTCCGCCTACGAAGCCAGTACCTCCAAAAGGAACAACCGTTCTTCGTTGAGTATAAGGCCTTCCCGATACTGCGGTAATCTGAACATTAAGCCCAGTATTGGCAAAAATCTCAACGTCTCCAATTCTCGGACCATTATATCTTGCTCCTGAACCATACCTGTAATCTAGGATCGCATTTATCCTATGTCGTTCATCAAAGCTAAGTGCTGACAGTGTTCTAATTGCCCCGCGACTATTTAATCCACGAGAAGAATTAGCATCAGAACCTGACCCATCAGCAAACTGCAAAGTGTAGTTTGCTTGTAATTCAAAATTGCTAGTTCTCCGTAGGTCGTAATTAAAAGAGAATCCTTTTATCGTTCCAAAATCTATATTGTCATAGGTGTCATACTGGGTAACAGGAAAAGTATTCGTCAATATCCTATTCTGAATCATGTCTCTCAACTCCTTGTAATAAGCAGAAACTTTAATAGCTGATGAGCTACTTATTTTTTGTTGAAACCCAACTTCATAGTCTATAGTCTTCTCTGGTTTCAGATTAGGATTACCACTCGGTGTTCTATTAGGATCAGCGAAGTAAAAATAACTCCTACCTGTTGCGATTGTGTTTGAAGGAGGTCTCTGCACTAGCACGTCATAGTGTGCAAAGAATCCAGCATTATCCGAAATAGGGAATGAAAATGCTAGCCTAGGCATAAAATTTATCTGTGCCTCATAATCTGTAAACGATGTGCTTGGATCAAAATCTGGACTCTGTATATTTAGCTCTCGACCTTCTGATGCACCTGCGAGTGCGGGCGTAACTACCCCACCACCAAACAGGTCACCTCCACTAGATACTGCTGTACCATTTGGTTGAAACCATTGCTCACCCAGTCTGTAGCCAATAACTTCATTGGAGCCTTCATCTGCAATGTATACTCTGTAATCATCCCCTATTGCAGTTGGCTGTTCTTGACCAGTTCTAGCAAAGAAATCTGCAGCCGTTTCAATTTCATAAAGTGAATACGGGTCTATGAGTACTTTGGTATTTGCATCATAATAATCTACCCTCAGCCCTAATCTAAAGATGATATCCTTATAGGAGAATTTATCTTGAATAAAGAATGATCCGTAAATAGGATTATCAGGAGCTACATCAAATGACCTTCTGTCTCCATCTCTACCTGTAAAGAAATCATCGAAGTTCGAACTGTTAGAGGTCTTGTTACCTAAGTAATCGTAACCATAGTATGAAACTATTCCGAAGTCATTAAGCTCCGATGCTGAAAACATATCTAGCGAAAGGTCATTAGGATTTATCCCATTTACATTTGCATATTCATTAACGGTTTGTCCTGTAAGCTCTCTTAATCTTTGGAAGAAGAGAAGATCAGAATTAGTCTCGATCATGGTTTGATACTGATCAAACATTGCAACCCCCCCAGGAATAAATGACGGGAATGAACCTATTACTTGTGTGGTATCTATACCTATGATATGTCTGTTTGCATTTAGC
>CALFUQ010000276.1 GCA_937929885.1 uncultured Saprospiraceae bacterium | reverse complement strand
CCAGGAGGGTTAGATGTCAAAGTAGATTTGTTTTTAGATAAGGTAATTGCAAAGACTTATGACGCTAATTCACAAAAAGCATTTAGAGCCGAGATAGCTGCGTTTAATGAAAAGTGTAGACTCAGTCATGGTGACAGTTTTGCTAATTTGTCTGATGAAGACAAAGCTGTGGTACTGACCAAGGAAGAGTCTGAAGGTGCTAAATTTAATGGTGCTGTATGGGGTGGGACAGTAGGAAAGCAAGAACCAGTTGGGTTTTATAGATCTCTGAAATCCATGATTATATGGGGATATATGTCTTCAGAGGAGATTGGGAAGAATGTACTTAGCTATGATCCTATCCCTGGCGGCTTTAATGGATGTATAGATGTAGCTAGTGTGGGTAATAAATGGAGTTTATAATTATAAGCTTATTAACTACTTAGCTTTCGATTTGATCTAGTCTAGAATCCATCATCTAAGCGAGATGATGAGCATGTCTAGGGATTAGCTTTACCATTTCTAAGACCTCATCAGGAAGTATTGAAAGATTAAAAAGCTTGGAATAAGGGGAAGAAAACAATAAATATTTACGTAACAAAAAAGCCTCAGCACAGAAGTGCTGAGGCTTTTTACTTTTCAGTAAAATTTATTTTCCTTTTGCCAATGTCTTAATCAATGTGCCAGCCTGTAATTGATCAGTTAATTCCATATTATTTAGAATTGCTAATGTCTCTAATTCATCTTGAGATTGATTGTATCTCATGAATGCTTGAGATAAAGTCATCGCAGATGGAATCGTTTCGATTTTTATTCTTGTAGGAAATACATTTATTCTTGATTGATTTGTCAAGACTCTAAAGTTTGTCATCGTACTAGAAAACAAATTGTAGTAAGAATTAAAATCTTCTGCTTTAGATAAACCATGAAATTTGTAGATCAATCCATTATACTGTATCAAGTAAGTCAAGATCCTAAGTGATTGTACTATCTGCCCAGAGTTAGGATCTTTCTGATCTTGCTGAGATATCATTGCAATTCCAGGTAGACCATTTACAGTTACATTAGATTTCTCTACTACGGTCAGTTGATCTCTTTCAGCAGTTGCAGTCGCAGCTTCAGCAAGCGTCTTCTCAGGGGCTAATGTCATCATCATTATTGCCTTGCCATCCTTAGATGCCATCTGGACCATCTGCGGCGTATTCACTAGTTGCCATTGCCCAGGTACTGGAAACTGGAATTTTAATTCAGGATGAAAGAACGTACCATCTGCCACATAACCTTGTGTAGGATCTTCCCCATAAACTATCCCGTCTATCATTCTTAGATACTGGTTTCTATTAACCGCAAGTGTAGCATCTCCTAACTGCGCTTGAGCTTCTGTAGCTAGCTCGTGTACTTTATTAAATCTATCTGCTGGGTTAGGGTGTGTAGATAAGAAGTCTGGAACACTTTGTCCACTCTTAGCTTGTAGTCTATTAAGCACTCCAAAAAAGTTAGCCATATGATGTGCATCATATCCAATCTTAGTAGAGTACTCAACACCTAGCTCATCAGACTGACTTTCAGCCGCTCTACCAAACTTTAAGAACAGTAATCCTAATCCTTGTCCTGCAGCATCAGAGAACTGTCTAAACTCTGGACTCAATATCATCCCTGCCATCATCAATCCTCCGTAGAGTTGCTGCTTACTGATCTGAGCTGCAGAGTGTCTTGCTGTTACGTGACCGATTTCATGACCGAGTACACCTGCAAATTCTGCTTCACTATTAAAGTGAGCCATTATACCTCTTGTAAAGTATACAAATCCTCCTGGTACTGCGAATGCATTTACAACAGGAGAGTCGACTACTTTAAAAGAATAATCAAGTTCTGGGCGATGACTGATCTTACCCATCTCAATTCCTTTTTCAGAAATAAACTTTTGCATTGCCTCATCTTTATAGAGACCCATATTAGCTATGATAGCAGGATCAGATTGAGCTCCCATAGCCCTTTCTTGTGCTTCTGAGATAAGCATTACTTGTCTTTTGCCTGTTACAGGGTTTCTAGAGCAAGAGTAGATTATAATCGCTGAAAGTGCGATTAAGGATATTTGAAATATCCTTCTTGATAACTTAAAACGCATATTAGATTGATTTAGCTAATTATTAGACGTTGTCTTTAGAGATAACGAAGTTAACAAATACTTAATACACGAACATATTCTCATTATTAAGAGTTTCCCAACTGTCCTAAAGTTTAAAGATATTTGCACAATTATTGAGCTTTGAATTAATGAGTAAAAAAGGTAAAGTATTAGTAGCCATGAGTGGTGGTATCGATAGCACGGTCACCGCTATGATGCTGCACGAAGAAGGATATGAGGTCATCGGTATCACGATGAAGACTTGGGACTATGCAAATTCTGGTGGTAGCAAGAAAGAAACTGGTTGCTGCAGTCTAGACTCAATAAATGATGCTCGTAAGGTTGCAGTGGATATGGGATTTCATCACTTCATTGTTGATATCAGAGAAGAGTTTGGAGATTATGTTATCGATGATTTTGTTAGTGAATACATGGCTGGTCGCACACCTAATCCATGTGTACTATGTAATACGCACATCAAATGGTCCGCACTGCTTAAAAGAGCCGATGCAATGGACTGTGAGTTTATAGCTACTGGGCACTACGCGCTTATCAATGAGCAGGATAGTCGATTGTTTGTAACGAAAGCAAATGATAGACATAAAGATCAAGCGTATGTGCTATGGGGATTAAGCCAAGAATGTTTACAGCGTTCTAAGTTTCCATTAGGACCATATCAGAAATCGGAAGTTAGGCAGATGGCTAAGGATTTTGGATATGATGAATTGTCTAAGAAAGGAGAGAGTTATGAGATTTGCTTTGTTCCTGATAATGATTACCGCAGCTTCTTAAAGCGGAGAGTTGATGGTTTAGAAGAGCAAGTTGCTGGTGGCATATTTGTCGATAAGAATGGTGAGCTATTAGGTAAGCATGATGGATATCCATTCTACACTATAGGCCAGCGCAAGGGGTTAGGTGGTGGATTTATAACACCTAAATATGTGACAGAGATTAGACCTGATACTAATACTGTTGTACTAGGAGAAGTAGATGATCTTATGCGTAACGGCATGCATGTCTATAAGCTCAATAATATGAAGTACGACACTTTTCCAGAAAATAAAGAACTCCTAGGTCAAGTTAGATATAATGATAGCGGTGCTCTGTGTACACTCCAAAATCAGGGAGAGCAACTAAGAGTAGAGTTTATGGCGAATGTCAGAGGAATCGCCCCTGGCCAAAGTGCGGTCTTCTTTGAAGGCGATGATTTAGTCGGAGGTGGGATAATCCACAGTAGCCTATAATAAACTTTATTTCTACCGTAAGAAGATTTTATATTATTGCTATCTTTAATATGTAATTAGTTTACTATGAGACCTGTACAATTAAAATTTTATTTTTCTTTATTTCTCTTCGCGGTTTGTTGTGGGATACTATTTCAATCATGCAAAGATGAGACTGAAGGAGAATTTGCAGGTTTCGAAACGGAATTCTACCCATTAGAAATTGGTAAATTTTGGGAATATCAAGTCGACTCAGTAACGTATGCTATAGGTGGTAACAATGTAGATTCTACAACGAGTTTTATTAGAGAGGAGATTGTAGATAATTTTATAGATGCGACTGGAGATACAGTAGCACGAATAGACAAATTTTGGAAGCGTAATATTAATGATGACTGGCAAATTCAAAAAGCGGTCACCGCCACTCGAAGTGGAAACCAAGCTATCAGAACAGAAGATAATCTGAGATTTATAAAAATTGTTTTGCCACCTAATGTTGGTTCGCGTTGGAATGGAAATGTATTCATTGACCCGTTTCAAGATTTTAGAGTAGGAGGGGAGTTGGTTAAGATCTATAAGGACTGGGATGATGCCGAGGTGATAGAAAGACAAGCTACTGCGTCTGTTAATGGCGTGAGTTATTCTGACCTGGTTACGGTAGTACTTACAAATACATCCAGTATAATCGAGCGAAGGTTTGCCCAAGAGCAATATGCTAAAGGCGTTGGACTGATATCTGCAGAGTACATGATCCTAGATACACAATGCAATGACTGTGGCGATGATTGGCTCGAAAAAGCTGAGCAAGGGTACACACTGAATCAAGTCTTGATTAATCATAACTAAGACACCTACTACATGTCTGCTCCTAGCTACACAGAGGTAGCGTACTTCTTAAAAACATTTGGACTTAAAGGCCAACTTAAAGTATCATTGATTGATAATGTCGATCTAGATTTTAATGATGTAGAAGTCATTTTTGTCAAAGATAAAGGACAACACATTCCATATTTTATTGAAAGTCATTCTGATAAAAGAGGTGAGATCATTCTCAAGCTAGAAGATATCGATAGCCCAGAATCTGCTAAAAAACTTTGTAAACAAGAAATTTATATCGACGCAGTCACAACCTCCAAAGCTGCAGATTTTCATAATAATCCTAATATCCTTAAAGGTTACCAAGCCTATAAAGGCAATCAATTGCTTGGAACCTTAGATCGGCTAGAGACTTATCCTCAGCAAGTAATGGCGTTCATAACCACTGCTAAAAATGGAGAGATTATGATACCGCTTAATGATGAATTTATATTAAAAATAGATCAGGATAAGGGTGCAATTTATTTCGAGCTTCCTGATGGGTTAATTGACTTATAGTTATACATAGCGCTCCATTCTTCTACTTTATAGAATTTTTTAACAGTATTGTCGTCTTCACACATTTTAATGTTCATTAAGCAGGATCTATGGGCATATTTCTTACAATGAGAACAGTATACTCCTAACTATTTATTAATGAATTATTTACGCATTATACTTAATCGTAATATTTAGAATGATTTTTGTAGGTATTTATTAAAATCACCCTAATAAAGTAAATACAATGAAAAAGAACTATCTATTTTATCTTTTAGTAATTACGATTCTCACCAGTTCTTGTGCCTCCCTTAAAGTCAATACTGTGACACCTTACAGAGGTGATAATGTCAAAAAACTGGCTATCATAGGAAGTTATATTGGGAGAGTTAAACAACCTAAATTGCCTCTTATAGATGCCTCAGCTTTTAATAAAAGGACTAACAAAATTGGTGATGAGGTAATGTCTTATCAAGAAGAAATACTTCCAAAAATAGAAGATCGCCTTGCAGAAGGGTTAGGCAATTCTCTAAATGTTGAAATAATAAAACCATCTAGTTTTACCGAAGAGCAGATTTCAGCTATTAACGAAAAGTACAATCGAAGATCAAGATTGGGTATTGATCATAAGCACTATAATAAGTTAATCACTACTTCAGAAGACATAAATATATTTGCTTTCAATAATGGAAAGGTACTAGAACATTTTAAGTTGCCTGCTAATTATATGAGAGAGATTAGGGAAGTTTGTAGCATTCTAGATGTTGATGGAGTAATAGTCAATTATCACCTAATGAATGTAGTAGGGGTAGGTGCATTTGGCACTAGTGGAACACTTCGATTGGATTCATATGTATATATTTTTGATAGTAACGCAAGAGTAATCGCTAAAAGTTCTGCCTTTACTAAACCAATGGGTATTAAAGGCAAAAAGATTGGAGATTACGAATTGGTTTATGATCAGTATCCTATAATTACAGACCTGATAAGTACGGACATTATAAAGCCTAAATCCAGCAAATGATAAGGATACCTATTATGCTGTTATGCTTAATTTTTGTTTGTTCTGATCTTTGTGGACAACAACAAAGTAATGTGCTCAAGAGTGGTTTTGTGCAATTGAAAGATGGAGACCGTATCAAATTTGTAAATGGTAAGATTGGTGGAACTACATTCGATTTCGCGCAAAGTGTTAGTCAACAGAATAACCGAAGAAGTGAATCGATCAACCTAGAAGATATAGAATTGATACAGCACAAGCTGAAGAGCAAAGCCTTGCAAGGCATGGGTGTCGGGCTTGCTATTGGCGGAGGGATCATGATTTTAGGCCTTCTGGATGTTTCTGGTGACAATAGTCGAAGACTTAAAGACAACTGGTATGTACCAGCGGCAGGTATTATAGGTTTAAGTGGTCTTATCGGAGCACTTGTAGGTAGTTCAAAGCATCATGTAGAAACGATCTACGAGCCAAGTACATTAAGTGGCCAACGAATTGGGTTAGGGATTGAAATGCGCAGTTCAATAGGACCTAAATTAACTATAGCACTTCACAATTGAATAAGTAGTTGAGCTTCCTTTTTAGTACTTTAGAACGACTAAAACACTACCTGACTACGTGCTTCTAACCATCCCTGAACTTTCGTTACTTATGCTTGCCTTTTTGGTTATAGCAACATTCTACTCTTCAGTAGGATTTGGTGGTGGATCTAGTTATCTGGCTATATTGGCGCTTGTTTTAGTAAGCTTTTTTGCTATTCGAAGTACAGCACTGGTTTGTAATCTAGTTGTAGTCTCAGGCAGTAGTTATCTCTACTGGAAAAATGGATACCTCGATTTTAAAAAGTTTCTACCTTTTATTTTGACTAGTATTCCTATGGCGTTTTTAGGGGCGAGGTTTCGACTCTCGGAGAGTACTTTTTTTATCGTTCTTGGCGGAGCTTTAATCATATCTGCAATAGCTCTCATCTACCAGACGATGGGTTCCAAAAAATCAGAAGAAATAGATCCGCAATACCCACCTTATATTACTTATGTACTCGGAGCTGGAATAGGATTCTTGTCTGGACTAGTAGGGATCGGAGGTGGTATTTTCTTAGCGCCAATTCTTAATCATATGAAGTGGGATAAGTCGATTAAGATAGCTGCTTTGGCTAGCTTTTTCATTTTGGTGAATTCAGTATCGGGGATAGCAGGATTGTTAACTACTGGCACATTTGAACTCCCATGGGTAGAAGCAATAGGCTTGATATTAGCCGTATTTATAGGTGGTCAAATTGGAATTAGGCTTAGTTTGAGTAAGCTCACAGGGAATAGTATTAAAGTAATCACAGCAATCTTAGTTTTGATTGTGGGTGTTCGGGTCCTCTTAGTAAACGGTTTATCAGTGAGCTTCTAAAAACAAAAATCCCCACCAAAAAATTTGACAGGGATTTAAAAAAATACTGGTTTTGGATTTAATCTTATTCAGCTTCAGTTCTCAAGTTGTTTAACCAAGCTAATGTGGCTGATGCTTCGGTATTACTTTGTATGATTTGTTCTCCTATTTTTTGCTCCAGTAATACTGATTGATATAGTTGTAAGCCTGT
>CALFUQ010000275.1 GCA_937929885.1 uncultured Saprospiraceae bacterium | reverse complement strand
GGAGATTCAACTATTGAATCTCCTTTTTTATTAACACTATATTAAAGTTTATATAGATATTTAAGCTATACTTATTTTATTCAATCTGAGATCATTAATATGAATATTGCACCAACAGATTCATTCGAAAAAAGACACATTGGAATTTCCAAAGAAGATCAACATGAAATGCTTGCTAAGCTTAATGTTGAAAACCTTGATCAATTAATTGATGAGACTATTCCTTCTAAGATAAGACTCACTGCAGAGCTAAATATTCCAGAAGCAGTTTCTGAATTTGAATATTTAAATGACCTTAAAAAGGTAGCTGCAAAAAACAAGAATTTCAAAACTTATATAGGACAAGGATATTATAATACGATTACTCCTTCACCATTGCTTAGGAATATATTCCAGAACCCTGGATGGTATACACAGTATACACCTTACCAAGCAGAAATATCACAAGGTAGACTTGAGGCTCTTCTTAATTTTCAAACAATGGTATCTGATCTAACTGGATTGCCGTTAGCTAACGCATCGCTATTAGATGAAGGAACTGCTGCAGCGGAAGCCATGGGTATGTTTTATGGTTTAAAAAACAAAAGAAAAACTGATCAGCCAGTCTGTAAATTTTTTGTGGATAATCATGTATTCGCACAAACAAAGCAAGTAATCATATCGCGAGCTAGTCCACTTGGGATTGAAGTAGTATTTGGTAATTGGGAAGAGACAATTTTAAACGGAGAATACTTTGGTGCTTTGGTGCAATATCCAAATGCTAAAGGTGGAATAGAGAACTACACCGATTTTGCTTTGAGCTGCGCAGAGCAGGGTGTAAAGCTTTGTGTTGCAGCTGATCTATTAAGTCTAGCCCTACTCAAGCCACCAGGAAAGTGGGGAGCAGATGTTGTAGTTGGGAATACTCAAAGATTTGGTGTGCCACTAGGGTTTGGCGGACCTCACGCAGCATTCTTTTCTACTAAAGAAAAGTATAAGAGACAAATACCTGGAAGGATAATAGGTGTGTCAATAGATAGGCTAGGTAATAAGGCCCTAAGAATGGCATTGCAAACTAGAGAACAGCATATTAAGAGAGAGCGAGCGACATCTAATATTTGTACAGCTCAGGCACTCCTAGCTATTATGGCTGGAATGTATGCAGTCTATCATGGCCCTAAAGGGATTAAGCGAATTGCAACTAGAATAAACGACTTATGCTTTAGACTTGCAATAGGCTTAAAAGAAAAAGGATACAAGCCAAACTACGGCTATTACTTTGATACGATTAGCCTCGATTTAGAAAGCGATGAGCTTGGTAAGTTACATGCTAATGCAGTGGCGGAAAGACTTAATCTTCATATTGAAAATGGAAGTCTTTGTATTAGTATAGATGAGACGGTTTCGCCTTCTGATATTGAGAAATTGCTTTCTATATTTCCACGCAAGAATGATAGCTTGTTAAATGGTAAGCACAGCTCAATTCCAATAGAGTTAAAAAGAGAGTCCGATATTTTGACGCATCCAGTATTTAGTTCGCATAATACCGAGACAGAGATAATGAGATATGTGAAGCGTTTAGAGAATAAGGATTTGTCATTGATGCATTCTATGATTCCATTAGGGTCATGTACTATGAAGTTAAATGCAGCATCAGAGTTGATTCCAGTTAGTTGGCCAGAGTTTGCTAATATTCATCCGTTCGCTCCGGAGGACCAGTGTATGGGTTACCTAGAAATAATCAAATCTCTTGAAGAGTACCTTAACGAAATCACAGGATTCACTGCTTGTTCATTAATGCCTAATTCTGGTGCTCAAGGAGAGCTTACTGGTTTGTTGGTGATCAGAGCATATCATGAAGATCGATCAGAATCAAATAGGAATATTGCTATTATTCCATCTTCAGCTCATGGGACTAATCCAGCGAGTGCGATTATGGCTGGTATGAATGTAGTAGTAGTTTCGTGTGATGACAATGGCAATATTAATCTTGAAGATCTAAAAGAAAAGGCAGAGTTGCATAAAGCAAACTTAGCGGCGCTTATGGTTACATATCCTTCCACACATGGAGTTTTTGAGGAAGACATTAAAGAGATTTGTGAAGTAATACATAATTGTGGTGGTTTAGTTTATATGGATGGCGCAAATATGAATGCTCAGGTAGGTCTAACCAGTCCGAATGAGATAGGGGCAGATGTATGTCACTTGAATCTTCATAAAACGTTTGCAATCCCTCACGGAGGGGGAGGGCCTGGTATGGGACCCATTTGTGTGAATGATAAATTAAAGCCGTTTTTACCAGGACATATTTACGGTAATAAAGGTGGAGGAAAAGCTATTCAAGCAGTGTCATCAGCACCATGGGGCAGTGCTAGTATATTATTGATCTCATATGGATATATCAAGATGCTTGGCAAAGAAGGAATTACAAACTCTACAAAGTATGCGATTCTCAATGCAAATTATATCAAAGAAAGATTAGCCAAAGATTACGGTGTGCTTTACATCGGTAAGAATGGGCGTACAGCACATGAGCTAATTATTGATTTAAGAATGTATAAGAGCATAGGTGTGAGCGCAGAGGATGTAGCAAAACGATTAATTGACTATGGGTTTCATGCACCTACTTTATCTTTTCCTGTAGCAGGTACGATTATGATCGAACCTACTGAAAGTGAGAGTAAATCAGAATTGGATAGATTTTGTGATGCTATGATCCAAATTAAAAAGGAGATTGATGAAGTTGCTAAAGGTGAAGTACATGTAGAGTCTAACGTCTTGACAAATGCTCCTCATCCTTTAAGTTTACTTACAGCTGATGATTGGTCATATAGTTATACAAGATCAAAGGCAGCATATCCACTACAATATTTGAGAGAGAAAGGAAAGTTTTGGGCTACTGTTTCTAGAATTGACAATGCATTTGGTGACAGAAACTTAATTTGTACTTGTCCTCCAATAGAGGCATATGCTGAGGACCTCACCGAATAATTAAACAATTTATTTAATGGAAATCGCAATTGATATAGGTAATACCAATGTAGTTATCGGATTTTTCGATAGTGGGCAGTGGATACACCTTATGCGATTTAATACTAAGAAGGATGGTGAAGCTAAGTTGTTTTATGATTTAAAAATTAGAGAACAACTTCTTGACCTAGACTTTAATATTGTACAATTAGAGGGTATATACTTAAGTAGTGTAGTGCCCGAATTGACGGATGATTTATCGAAACTTATCACTAATATATTTGAGAAAGATGTTGTTGTTATCAATGCTCAATCATTTAAGAAACTAAAACTTTCGATTGATAAACCATCGGAAATTGGAAATGACCTAGTTGCAAATGCAGTTTCTGCAGTTACTAGATATAAGACTGGGTGTGTAATTGTAGATTTTGGTACTGCACTGACGTTCACAGTAGTAACAGGAGAGTATGAGATACTAGGTGTTATGATTGCACCTGGATTAAAAACTGCTATGTCCGCTCTTCACAGTAAAACTGCACAGTTACCAGAAGCTTTGATCGAGCTACCTGTAACAGTAATTGGAAAAAATACAATCCATGCAATCCAAAGCGGTGTTTTGTGGGGTTATGTAGGCTTAGTCAAAGAATTGCTAGCTAGAATCAGTA
>CALFUQ010000274.1 GCA_937929885.1 uncultured Saprospiraceae bacterium | reverse complement strand
AGTAATACTGATTTTGATGTTGTAGTGCGAATCGATCGAGATATTGGAAGAGTAAGTCCTATCCTGAGCACCTCAGCCAGAGCAAGAGAAGTATACCAATATGTCTTTTTAAGTTTGGTTGATTATGATCCGAAGACTTTAGAATTATCTCCTGTACTAGCTGAGTCGATACCAGAGAAAATTCAACTTGATGACGGAAGAATAAAATATGAATGTAGAATTTTGGATGATGCAGTTTGGGCAAATGGTAATCCTATTACTGCTAAAGATTTTTTGTTTACAATTAAATTAGCAAATCATCCTAATGTAGTCAGCCCATTATGGAAATCTGAATTAGCAATTATTGAGGAAGTGATCTTAGATAGTGATGATTCTAAGAAAATTAGTTTTGTAGTCAAGGAAGAGACCTTAGTTAGTATGGAGATTATTTTTGGGTTTGGAGTTTATCCAGAACATATCTATGATCCTAATGGGCTTCTGTCGAATATTTCTTTAGCTGATTTGAGAGATGAAACCTTGGCCAATAAATTAGTGCAAAAGGACACTTCTCTAATTGCACTAGCCTCAGATTTCAGTAGTGCGAAATATGGAATGGATATAGTAGAAGGTGCAGGTCCATACTTGATTAAGAATTGGGAGACTGATCAATATATCATACTCGAGCGAAAAGAAAATTGGTGGGGTGCTAATTATCCAGATCGTACTTTGTTAGCGGCCAACCCGGCAGAAATAATTTTCCAAATTATATCAGATGAAACTACCGCTCTCACGCAATTAAAAGGAGGTAATATAGATCTGATGAGAGTGAAGAATGGTTCTGTGTTCCATCAATTAGAGTCAGAGGCACAAGAAGGATTTACCTTCCATAAACCAAAAATCAGACAATACTTTTATCTAGCTATCAACAATGAGGATGACATATTAAAGCACAAAGAAGTCCGTAAGGCAATCGCCTTAGCCATAGATGTAGAGAAAATGATAGAAGTAATGGAATCTGGAAGTGCTGTAGCAGTATCAGGAACCATTGAGCCTTTTGAAGAAGATTTTAAATCTGATAACCCCGTTGTTCAACACGATACAGATAAGGCTATCCAACTATTGGAAGATGCAGGATGGTCGGACTCTAATAGCAATGGTACTTATGATAAGCAGATAAATGGTAAGTTGGTAGAGTTAGAGATAAATTTATTTGCATCTAGTGCTAATAGTGAAAAGCTAGCACTTCTGGTTAAGGAATATTCTAAGACTATAGGAGTCGATATTTCGATTTCGAGAAAAAAATTTAGTGTGATAACAAACGACCATGTGTATAAAGGAGACTACCAAATGTTTCCTATGTCAAGTAGATGGGGATTGGCCCCATACGACCCTTTCGGTAGATGGCATAGTGATAATATTAAGGTCAGAGGATCTAATCTAAATCGGTATCGAAATCAGGAAGTAGACGACCTGACCAAGCAGATACAACTGGAGTTAGATGAATCTAAGAGAGCTAAGCTTTATCATAAGCTTGATAATATACTTTATGAAGATCAACCAGTAATTTTTCTTTATAGCCCATTAGATAAGATAGTTACTGGCGCTAAAATAGAGCCATTGGTAAGTAGTAAGCGCCCAGGCTATTTTGTAAATGCTTTTGAGGCAAAAGAAGTCCCAGAGTTTTCTGACAACTAATATGCTTAGCTATTTTGTTAAAAGGATTTTATTATTCTTTCCCTCTATATTTCTAATTGGAGCATTTACTTTTTTATTATTCAATGCCACACCTACTGACTCGGTAGCTTCTTTGCTTAGGCTTGATGGGTTTGAAGAGAAAGTAATCTCTGAAAAGCTTTATAAGTCTCAGTATAAAAAAATAGCATCAGAATTAGGACTAGACCTCCCTAAGTTTTATTTCGCCTTTGTTCCCAGATACTATCCTGATACACTGCACAGAATAATCGATAAGCAGGAGAGAAAACAAATAGTAGACCTGCTTTCGCATCATAATGATTGGGCAGCTGTGAGTTCATTCATATATCAAGGGGAAGTTCGCTTGCAAAGCACCGAAACAAAAGAAACAAAAAAATTGATTACTGATTTGCTTTGGGTAGTTAAGCCTGATGATCTTGATACTAAGTTAATATCTGCAATGGGCACCCTGACTTCCCCCGAGGTGTCGACATTTCTAGATCAGGCACAAATAGTCAGCCAACAGAAAACTAGCTGGTTCATATTCCCAAAATTTTTGTGGTTTGGAACTAGCAATCAATATCATGCTTGGATATCAAATTTTTTTAGTGGTTCGCTTGGGCGTTCGGTACAAGATGGTAGACCAGTCTGGGGCAAGATATCTAAAGCGTTAGGCTGGACCTTATCTCTAGTGGTGTTAGGTTTAAGTTTTACTATTTTGATTTCAGTGCCACTAGGGATTTGGAGTGCAAGGAATGGCAATTCTAGAATGGTTAGATTGCTGAGTAACTTTTTCTATTTTATTTATGCAATGCCGTTATTTTGGTTTGCTACTTTGATGGTGGTATTTTTTACAACGGCGCATTATGGCAACTGGACTAACATTTTCCCTGGCGTAGGGATAAACCCATATGCTGGTGATGAATCTACGGTGAGTAAAATATTAGCAAATGCTAACCAACTTATCCTTCCAGTATTTTGCATCGTACTCAATTCCATAGCTTACCTATCTAGCATAGTGCGTAATAGTATCATCGCTGAATCGAATCAAGCTTATAAAACAACAGCTTTACTAAAAGGGCTTACAGAGAAAGCTACCTTTTGGAAGCATCTATTCCCTAATGCACTATTACCATTAGTTACAATAATTGTTGGTGCAGTACCTGCAAGTTTAGCTGGTTCGCTAATCATAGAAGTGATATTTAATATTCCAGGGATAGGGCGATTGATGTTCGATTCTATTTTTGGTAATGATTGGTATGTTATTTTTTCTATTGTAATGCTAGTGGGCGTTGTGACTGTAATCAGTTATCTGATAGGTGATTTATTATACAGCTATCTTAATCCGAGAATTAGATTTGATCAGGCTAAAAAAGTGTAATGATCGGTCTGAAAAAAATATGGGCATTCCGAAAAGGAAAATGGGCACTAGGAATAATTTCTTTCTTTTTGGTAATTGCATTATTTGCAGATTTCATTGCAAACGAAAAACCAATCTATTGTAAGTACAATGGCGAAATCTATTTCCCAGTTTTACATGAGTATGGAGAGGGTTTAGGACTGTTAGGTAATTATGAATTTTTAAACAATAAATCTTGGCAAGAACTTCAATTAGAAGAAGCAATATTCCCAATAATAAAATTTTCATCGGGGAACATAGATCAAAACTCAAGTGCATATTCAAGACCGAGTTCGAGTTTTGAGAATGGATTCCAAACGAAAAAGCATTGGTTAGGATCGGATTCAATAGGAAGGGATGTTGCAGCGGGGATTGTACAGGGCACAAGGAAGACTTTATCAATTGCTTTTTTTGCTATGCTAATTTCATGCTTGATAGGATTTGTGTTTGGAGTTTTATCAGGATTTTTTGGTGATAGATCTGTGCGCATGAATCTTTGGGCTTTTATAGGCTTAATGTTTTTTATAATCTTAATATGGTTTCAGTGGAGCTATAATCATTGGTCATTTGGTTTAGCATTGATTGCGACCTTTGTGTTGATTTCAGCAGTATTTTTTTTAAGTCCTAGATTAGGAGGTAGACAATTTTATCTGCCCTTGGACTTGATAATCATGAGAATGATAGAAGTCTTCAAATCTGTACCTGCACTTTTTATTTTACTTGCGTTGCTAGCTATCATTTCAAAACCAAATATTTTTACACTAATAGTTATTATTGGAATATTGAGGTGGTCTACTATTGCTCGAGTATTAAGAGCTGAACTCTTAAGGCTTAAAGAGAATAAATTTATAACCTCTGCAAAAGCAATCGGATCAACAGACAAGCAGATCATAGTTAATCACCTGTTACCTAACGCACTTCCATCACTGTTAACCGTAATCGCTTTTGGATTTGCAGGTACAATTCTACTAGAAGCTTCTATTTCATTTTTAGGAATCGGATTAAGTGCTGAGGAAGTTACCTGGGGGAGTATTCTGAGTGAGGCAAGGAATAATTTTTCAGCTTGGTGGCTAGCAGTATTTCCGGGAGCTGCAATTTTTTTAATGGTAGTTGCTTGTAATTACTTGGGAGATACGCTTAACGAGATTAACCTTAGATCTAATTAATTTTTATTTCTGATCTTCTTTCTTTTCTTTTTGCTGAAGAGATTCGACTTACCACCCTTTGTGCTTAGTTCACCTTTACGATTGGTATTGGCTTTATAGTTTTCCGTGGATTCGCAACCTTCCCCAGTTTTACAAGAACTGACCGAAAGGCACCCAATGAAGGCTATGAAAAGGAGAATTATATATTTCTTATTCATGAGTTATATATTATTCAAAGCTACATCTAATCAAAATTAGATGCTAGTGAATGTTAAAAATCAGGGAAAACCCTTGTTTTAAAGGGTTTTCAGGCACTTAAACATCGTAAAAGTTTGTATAAGTTAATTCTCTCATATATATTTGACTCATCAAAAATTATCATTAAATAAATTAATTATGAACAAAGGAGATTTAATTAGTACTGTGGCAGCTGGTGCTGGTCTAACTAAAGAACAAGCAACAGAAGCGGTATCTGCGGTATTTAGCTCAATCGAAACAACTTTGAAAAGCGGTGACAAATGTCAATTCGCAGGTTTTGGTACTTTCCAGGTTCAGCATAGAGCGGCAAGAGACGGGAGAAACCCAGCAACAGGAGAGACAATCAGAATAAAAGCTAAGAATAATGTAAAATTCAAAGCTGGAAAAGCGCTTACTGAAGCTATGAACTAATACTTTTGCATAAGCAATAAGTTAACTTATAAAGGGCAAGTGATTAATCTTCACTTGCCTTTTTTTAGTTATAAATGATTTAATAAAAAACTAAGACATATCTTCGTTTACCAATGATAGAAATAGCAAAATTACAACAGATCGCATCTCAAGTCAGACGTGATATTGTTAGACAAGTAGGTGCTGCAAAAAGTGGCCACCCAGGAGGATCTCTGGGGTGTGCTGATTTATTTACAGTCCTATATTTCCATATAATGGAACATCAGCCTAATTTTTCGATGAGTGGAAAAGGGGAGGATATGTTCTTCTTGTCTAATGGTCATATCTCTCCAGTTTGGTATAGTACACTTGCTAGAGCAGGATATTTTGAGGTAGATGAGTTATCTACTTTCAGACAATTGAATTCTCGCTTGCAAGGACACCCTGCAACTCATGAAGGTCTACCAGGTATTCGAGTGGCTTCTGGTTCACTCGGTCAAGGCCTTTCAGTTGCAATCGGTGCGGCCTTGGCAAAAAAGATGGATGGCGATGATAAACATGTTTTCACATTGATGGGTGATGGAGAGCTACAAGAAGGTCAAATATGGGAAGCTGCAATGTTCGCCGCACATAACAAAGTAGATAATCTAATTGGTATTGTAGATTGGAATGGTCAGCAAATCGATGGGTCTAATGATGATGTATTATCACTCGGAGATTTAGTCGGTAAGTGGGAAACCTTCGGATGGAAGGTTATGCAGATGGATGGGCATAATATGAGTGATATGATTAGCACTATAAACTTAGCCAAAGAAGAAAAAGGAAAAGGAGTGCCAACTGTTATCCTTATGAAAACAGTAATGGGTCAAGGAGTAGATTATATGATGGGTACACATGCTTGGCACGGCAAAGCGCCAAACGAAGAACAAATTGCAACGGCAATGAATCAATTAGAAGAAACTTTAGGAGATTATAAAATCAGCTAGTCATGCCAAAGAATATAAACGATATAACATATACTGAGAAGAAGGCAACTAGAGATGGTTTTGGTGCTGGGTTTTTTGAGGCTGGAGAAAAGAATCCTAATGTGATTGCACTTTGTGCTGATCTAGTAGGATCTCTAAAAATTCAACCATTCATAGATAAGTATCCTGAGCGATTTATACAGGTAGGAATTGCAGAAGCAAATATGATCGGTATCTCGGCGGGGCTTTCGTTGAATGGGAAAATTCCTTATGCTACCACATTTGCAAATTTTGCAACTGGTCGTGTTTACGATCAGATTAGGCAATCAGTTGCTTACTCTCATAAGAATGTAAAGATCTGTGCTTCACATGCAGGCTTGACTCTTGGAGAGGATGGTGCCACACATCAGATATTAGAAGATATCGGGATGATGAAAATGTTACCAGGCTTTACAGTTATAAATCCATGTGATTATCACCAAACTAAAGCAGCAGCAATTGCTATTGCCCAGCATGACGGACCAGTCTATTTAAGATTCGGTAGACCTAGCTGGCCAATGTTTATGGAAGATCAAGAGTTCGTAATTGGGAAAGCAATTCATTTAGCAGAAGGGGCGGATGTTTCTATCATTGCGACAGGTCATATGGTGTGGTCTTCTGTAGAAGCTGCTCAAGCATTAGCTAAAGAAGGAATAAGCGTTGATCTTATAAACATGCATACCATTAAGCCATTGGATGAAGAAGCGATAATTAAATCAGTTGCTAAAACAAAATGTGTGGTCACGGCAGAAGAGCACCAACGTAATGGTGGACTCGGGGATAGTGTAGCACAAGTGCTTTCTCAGCATCATCCTGCACCCCAAGAATATATAGCAGTCAATGATTCTTTCGGAGAAAGCGGCAAGCCTGCTCAGCTTCTAGAAAAGTATGGTCTTGGAGTAAGTCATATCATAGCAGCAGCAAAGAAAGCAATCTCAAGAAAATAGAAGTAGCAACAACTTCTAACATTTTATATTATTCTATAATACTTTAAAGAATTAACTTTAGAGTAAATAAGCTATAACAATGAAATTTGGCACTAAAGTAATACACGCTGGCATCGAGCCAGATCCATCTACTGGAGCAATCATGACTCCAATATTCCAAACCTCTACCTATGTCCAAGAAGCACCTGGTAAGCACAAAGGGTATGAATATGCAAGAACACAAAACCCAACAAGGTCTGTGCTAGAGACCAATCTAGCGGCACTAGAAAATGGTAAGCATGCTATTTGCTTTTCAAGTGGGTTAGCAGCAATGGATAACATTTTGAAAATGTTTAAGCCAGGAGACGAGGTGATATCTACTAATGATCTTTATGGCGGTTCGTATAGATTGATGATGACAGTCTTCAAGAAGTTTGGTATCAAGTCGAAGTTTGTAGATATGTCTAAGGCTGATAAAATCTCTAAGTATATAACAAAGAAGACTAAGCTGATCTGGATTGAAACTCCTACTAATCCGATGCTTTCAATCGTAGACATCAAAGCAATAACAGCAGTTGCTAAGAAGAAAAAAGTACTTACTTGTGTTGATAATACTTTTGCATCTCCATACTTACAAACACCACTTACCCTTGGAGCTGATATGGTATTGCACTCAGCGACTAAGTTTTTAGGTGGGCACTCAGATGTTATTCATGGCTGTGTAATCACTAAGGATAAAAAGATTGCAGCAGACTTAAGGTTTTTGCAAAACGCTGCAGGAGCAGTACCTGGTCCGATGGATTGCTTTTTGATTTTAAGAGGGATAAAGACTTTGCATCTGAGAGTGCAGCGATCATGTGACAATGCTAGAAAAATCGCAGAGTTCTTAGATGCTCATAATAAAGTAAGTAAGGTTTACTATCCAGGATTTAAAAAACATCCTGGCCATGCTATAGCAAAGAAACAGATGAAAGATTTTGGAGCAATGGTTTCTTTTGACTTGAAAAACAATTCTTATCGTACCGCGAAGAAAATTCTAAGTGGAACAAAATTATTTTCCTTAGCGGAGTCACTGGGAGGCGTAGAATCTCTTATAGGGCACCCAGCTAGTATGACTCATGCTTCTATTCCTAAGAAAGAAAGACTCAAAGTTGGATTGACTGATTCGCTAATTAGGCTGAGCATTGGGGTAGAAGATGTAGATGATCTTATAAAGGACCTTGCTAAGGCATTAGGCTAGTCTAATCTTAAATAAAAAATATAGTAAGGATTTTAGCCAACTATATTGATTTCGAAATATGTCTATAGTATTGAAGATTATCTCTGGTGTAGTAGTCTCAGCATATTTTGAAATTAAAATGTTAGTGTGAAGTACTTTGTCTTTTTGATTGTTTTGTTATTTGCTGCTTGTGGTAAAACTACGGATTGCGGCGATCCGATTTTTAAAAGTCTCTTTATCAAAATCACAAATGCAGCTGGCGAAAACTTGATTGAGCAAGGTGAAATCGTAGGTGATAACATAATAGTTCGCAACGGTATGACAGAGTATACCAATGTAGTATTAAGTACAGTAGAGCCAATAAAAAATTATATCACATTAAATTTAAATGGCCCAACAACGGATGTCACTTATGAAATTAAACTGTCAGAAACTAGGACTGATATATTGGTGCTTGGACTAAGTAATGTAATATCAGATGGCATTTGTCCTATCTCATTTTGGTTAGTCGAGTCGGCTTCTTACAATGGTGAGGATCTTCTAATTGAAGATTTCAATGAAGATTTTTTAGTCACAGTTGTATTGGAGTAGTTAGCACCCATAGACATGACCATGTTAATTTTCTTTTGTAATTGAAGAGATAATTTTAAGCACTCCTATGAATTCATTCAAATAAAGGATAAATTCAATTATATAGCAGCTAACTCATTTGCCCAAAGAAAATAAATACCTGAACATCAAAGACTGGTCTGTACAAGATAGACCGAGAGAAAAGTTGCTTGCTCAAGGAAGGAAAACACTAAGCAATGCTGAGTTAATAGCCATCCTCATCTGCTCAGGATCTAGAAATGAATCTGCAGTCGACCTATCTAAAAGAATACTTGCATCGGTCAATAATAATCTAGTAGATTTAGCAAGATTAGAAGTCCCAGACTTAACTAAGTTTAAAGGAATCGGCGAAGCTAAAGCTATATCAATAGTAGCTGCATTAGAGCTAGGTCGCAGAAGGAATGGTACAGATAAAACTATAAAATCCAAAATCACTTCTAGTAACGATGCTTATCAAGCGTTACTCCCAAAGCTT
>CALFUQ010000273.1 GCA_937929885.1 uncultured Saprospiraceae bacterium | reverse complement strand
AAGGATTGTGATAACCTAACTGCTCTAACAGGACTAGAAAGATTAAACAGATTATCAAGTTCAATAGAACTAACTAACCTAGAGAAATTGAGTTCATTAGATGGTTTGAAAAATTTGCAAGAGCTTGACGGAGACTTGATTATTGATAATTGTGATGCCTTACAAAGTTTAGAAGGATTAAATAACCTAGCTACCGTGAGAAGTAATATAGCCATTAGAGGTAATAATAATCTAACATCTTTAAATGGGCTTGAATCATTAAATACTATTGCATCAAAATTAGAGATTAGTAATAATGTTTCTTTGAGATCAATTCAAGGGTTATCTAATCTCGACTTACTAAGCTCCCTTGATATTTTAACCAATATATCTCTCACAGAATGTGAAGTACAATCATTATGTAATCTTATAGATGGAGATCTTGGTATTCCGACAAACATAAATGGAAATGGTTTAGGCTGTGAAAGTGTAAGTGCTATCACTTCTGCTTGTTCTTCGGGTGAGTTAGCTACTTCTTTTGCTGTACAAATATTAGATGCATTTGATAAACCTGTAGAAGGAGTAAGTCTAACTGCTAAATCTAATGATGGCATAAGCTCAATGATAGGAATATCAAACCCTGATGGTCTTGTTAGTTTTGATCTTCCTAATGATGAGATTCAAAGTTTCGAAGGTCTTACATTAAGCTATGAAGAACCAACTAACACATCAGTTTTGGGAGTGTCAGTAATTGATCTTGTAGCTGTTCAAAATCATATACTTGGACTTAGACCACTTACTAATCCTTATGCTATTCTAGCCGCTGACACTAATGGAAACGGAGCAGTATCTGCTTCCGATTTGGTCTTTATGATTAACGTGATTATTGGTAATCGATCAGCATTTGCAAATGATAAAATCTATCGAATTGTAGATGAAGATTGTGTGAATGGAAATAGCAACTGTAGTACTACTCCACTCCTAAAGAATCCAGGCAATCAAAATCAGATCAAATTAAGAGCAATTAGGATCGGAGATATCAACGGTTAAGGATCTATGATTACAATTCCTTCATTATTGCTCTAATTTCTAGCTAACTAAGTCATACCACTACGGCTATAAAATTTTATTTTTCTATTAAGTAATTATTTATTTGTAAATAATTAATAATCAGGCACTTAGCTGTAATCGTCGTAATCCTTTATGTCTTTAATAAATAAATTTTAACATTTCCTTAAGAGGTGTATTCTATTTCTCGCCCGTCATCGAACCGATGCTTTTAATGAATAATCCCATTAAGCGCTTCAAAACCAACTTCCCACAAATTTTAGTAGAACCTAGAATACTTTTTTAACAAAAAACATATGATGAGAACTTTTACACTATTTAAAAGGACATCTAATACTTTAAGGGAATTTTTACTCATGTCAATGTTGCTAATAGTAGGAGCATCAGCATGGGGTCAATGTGCAAATAACAATGACGCTCCTCCTACTCTACCTATACTATGTGGAGATGCTGATGGTGATGGTTTTGATGATTGCATTTTTACGATAGACTATCAATCATTTATTGATAGTAGTTTTTGCATAGACACACAAGATGGCTGTGCACAAATAATGATTACAAATATTCCAGCAATAGCTGACGATACTTGTATTCCTCAATTTTCAATGACTGTTGGTCAAGGTTGTGGCAGTGCAACTGGTAACATATGTTACTGGGCGGACTCAGATGGAGATGGTGTTGTTGATATTATTGGAGGAGGCGATGAAGGTATGAACCTTTGTATCCAAGGAGATACGATGATCATATACGCTTGTAGACCTGGTAATGGACCTATATCTATTAAGGATATTAAATTCGAACCAAACTTAAATTTTCCAAGTGATGCTACAGTTTGTGTAGATGAGTTGGATCAAGTATTTGCATTACCAGAAATCCCATTTAGTTTTACAAGAGGGACTTGGACTGATGATGGTGGTAATGTAGTATCTAACCCTGCTGATATTAATTTTTCTGGTGAATTAGGTGATTGTTTTACATTTACATATTCTGCAAGTGCTTCTACTTCGTGCACTATGGAATTGTGTACGGTTACAGACAGTATCACATATTGTATTGAAGAATGTTCTTCTTCTAATGCAAATTCTTCTAATCCAAATTGTCCTGACGCTCCCGAAATTATTTGTCCAGAAGATTTTACTGGATGTCCTACAACGGATATCACTCCTGGTCAAATGGGTTTTCCTCACGATTTTCCTTCCTTCCCAAATGTAAAGGATATAATGGTTTGTGGAAGCCTTGTAAGTGGTTATGAAGATGCAATCATCTCAAACGGAATCACTTGTAATGAAGCAACAGTAATAGAAAGAACTTGGTTTGCTCACTATGAGTTAAATCCAGCCGATACAATTACATGTATACAGACAATTACATTAGTTGATAGCGAAGCACCAGTCTTTGAGACGTGTCCAGAAAGTATAGAGGTTAATGAAGGTGCCACGATTACCTGGATAGATCCTACGGTGACTGACAATTGTGGTTTTACTGTTAGTTCTACCCACACAAGTACTTCAGTATTTCCAATAGGATGTACTCCAGTAACTTATACAGCAACAGATGATTGCTTTAATAGTGCAGAATGCACATTTGAAGTTTGTGTTGTAGGTGTTTGTGAAGATTTAGTGGCATTAACTTGTCCTGATGATTTTGTAGGTTGTATCGGGCTTGATACGGCACCTGGTATAGCTGGGACGCCACTTACAGGATCTGGTACTTTAGTTTGTGGAGATGTAATTCTCAATTTTGATGACGAAATAATTAGTTCAGATGATCCATGTGAAGGAGCGATTACCTTAGATAGAATATGGACTGCTGCATACACTAACAATCCTGAAGGAATAAGTACTTGTGTGCAGTCAGTATCACTTGCTGATAACGATGCTCCTGTTTTAACTGCTTGTCCAGATGATATTAGTTTAGTTGGTGGTGATAATATAGCTACTTGGGTAGCACCGACAGCAACTGATAATTGTGGCTTCAGTATGACAAGTTCGCATAATAGTGGTGATGTATTTCCTGTAGGATGTACTACAGTAGAATATACAGCTGCTGATAATTGTGGCAATGATGTCTCTTGTAGTTTTGAGGTATGCGTAGAATCAGGATGTACTTCTGTTCCAATCATAACTTGCCCTGATGATTATTCTGACTGCCCTGGTAGTTCGATAGATCCTTCAGTGACAGGTAGCCCAACCGTGACAAGTACAAGTATCGAATGTGGAAGTATAGTTACTTTCTACGATTCTGTAGCAGAGACTTATGCGGGTTGCCAAGGAGGACAAAGAATAGAGAGATTATGGGTTGCTAAATACTCAGATAATCCTGGTGATAGTGCTACTTGTATACAGATAATTGATCTTATAGACGAAACTAATCCTGTAATAGTATGCCCAAATAACATAGTCCTTGCAAGCCCAATCAATATTGGTGAATGGGAGACTCCTACTATCTCTGATAACTGTGGAGCATCTCTTAGTGGCACTCATACTAGTGGTACTGCTTTCCCAGTGGGATGCACACCTGTGACTTATACTGCAACAGATAATTGTGGAAATTCTGCAAGTTGTACTTTCAATGTTTGTGTAGAAGAAGCTCCTTGCTCTTCCATTCCAATTATTGAATGTCCTGCAGATTATACTGGATGTCCAGGTGGGTCGATAGATCCGACGGAAACTGGAAATCCTACAGTAACTACGACTAGTACAGAATGTGGAACTATTGTTACGTTCTATGATACTGTAGTTGAACAATATGCGAATTGCCCAGGAGGTAGAAGAATAGAAAGAACATGGAGTGCAGAGTACAGTGATAACCCTGGAAACCCAGCGACTTGTGTTCAGATTATTGATTTAAATGATACTGATGTACCTGTTATAGCCTGCCCTACTAACATAGTAGTAACTGATGATATGGCTACATGGGATACACCTACATTTACTGATAATTGTGGTAGTACCATAGGTGGTACACATACAAGTGGCTCTACTTTTCCAGTCGGTTGTACTACGGTTGTATATACAGCGGAAGATAATTGTGGTAATACAGCAACATGTAGTTTTGAAGTTTGTGTTGAAGAAGAAGATGAATGTGCAACTCCATTAAATGTAACTTGCCCTGCTGACTATTCTGGTTGTCCTGGTTCTTCAGTACATCCTAATAGTACAGGTAGACCTACTGTCACTGCTCCTATTTCTGGGTGTGGCAGAGTATTAGGATTTTATTCTGATCAGATTGTAGAAGTATATACCAAGTGTTCTAATTCATTTAGAATGGAGAGAACATGGGAGGTTTATTATGAGTTCACTCCTGATGTAAGAGTATTCTGTACGCAGATTATTGATTTAGTAGATGAGGTAGCACCAACAATAAGCTGCCCTACAAGTATAAACTTGACTGGAGATGAGAATGTAGCAACATGGAATGATCCAGTATTCACTGATAATTGCGGTGCTACCATAGAAGGAACGCATACAAGTGGTTCTACTTTCCCAGAAGGATGTACTACAATTACTTATACTGCAACTGATAATTGTGGAAATGAAGCTAGCTGTAGTTTTGCAGTATGCGTAGAAGAAGATGATTGTACTGGAGTACCATCTATTATCTGCCCACCAAGTTACTTCGGGTGCCCTGGTTCTTCTATAGACCCATCGGTATGCGGAGTTCCAGAAGTGGTAAGTGCAAATGCAGATTGTGGTCCTATCGTAGGATATGTAGATTCAGAGAAGAGTGTTTACCCTGGATGTCCAGGAGCATTCAGAATAGAAAGAACATGGACAGTATTTTATAAAGACTATCCAGAAAATGTAACAACGTGTGTGCAGATCATTGATTTAAATGATTCTCAAGCACCTGAAATAACTAGTTGCCCAGCTAATATCACACTTACTGGTGGGAATACTGAAGCAACATGGACAACACCTGCTTTCACAGATGATTGTGGAGCTACTATAAGCGGTACTCATACAAGCGGATCAAGTTTCCCAGCAGGATGTACCATTGTTACTTATACAGTTACTGATAACTGTGGTAACTCTGTGGCTTGTGCTTTTGAAGTTTGTGTAGAAGCATCTTGTGCAGGAGGAGCACCAGCTATCATTTGTCCACCAAGCTACTTCGGATGTCCTGGTTCTTCTATAGACCCATCGGTATGCGGAGTGCCAGAAGTGGTAAGTGCAAATGCAGATTGTGGTCCAATCGTAGGATATGTAGATTCAGAGAAGAGTGTTTACCCTGGATGTCCAGGAGCATTCAGAATAGAAAGAACATGGACAGTGTTTTATAAAGACTATCCAGAAAACGTAACAACGTGCGTGCAGATCATTGACTTAAATGATTCGCAAGCACCTGAAATAACTAGTTGCCCAGCTAATATCACACTTACTGGTGGGAATACTGTAGCAACATGGACAACACCTGGTTTCTCAGATAATTGTGGAGCGACTATCAGTGGTACACATACGAGTGGATCATCATTCCCTGCGGGTTGTACTACCGTTAC
>CALFUQ010000272.1 GCA_937929885.1 uncultured Saprospiraceae bacterium | reverse complement strand
ATTGCTGTTGTTATCGCAGTCTCTACACCTCATCGAAAGGCTGCTTTCGAAGCTTGTCAGTATGCTATAGATACCTTAAAAGAAACTGTCCCGATTTGGAAAAAAGAGATTTTTGAAGATGGAGAAGTTTGGGTGGCTGCACATCCCTAGCTGTATTTTTTATAGAATAGTTGCAAAGAGTAGTTTCATAAATTTATGCACTAATGTTAAGTATTTTCATTTTATAAGATTGATGCAATGATTAATAACTATCAAAAGATATCTGCTCAACTATTGCCATCAGCTGCGCACTTGATAGCAACATCTTATTTTGACAATCCTGCCCATATCTATCTTTGTCCTGATGATAAAACTAGAACACAACAGCTAGAATGGTTGCTAGGCTTAAATTTAAAGCTGCAATTGAAGTATGGTGCAGAAAGCTTTTGCTATCCTGAAGGTGGGAAGGTTATTGCCATGGGCTTTTGGACTAGACCAAATGATGTTAAAGTGGGGACTGGACAAAAGATTAAAGGAGGCTTAGCCATGGTTCCATTTAAAATGGGTTGGAGTGGTTTTAAAAGGGTTATGGAAACCTCTACCGCTGTCGATGATCACTTAAATCGAACCATAGGAACAGAACAATCTTATCTATATCTGAATAATATGGTTATGGAAGAAAGCAGAAGGGGAAAAGGATGGGGTAGTAAAATATTACAAAATCAGTTTGATCTAATATCTTCAAAAATCCCCAATGCCATTTTGGCTTTGAATACTCAGCGGTACTGGACAGTCAAATTTTATGAAAAGCTAGGATTTGAAATTATGTTGGAAGAGGAAATAGGAACTGGGCCTTTGGCATTTACTAACTGGACAATGAGAAAAAATCTTTAAGAAAACGTATTCGGCAATTCTAGGACTTCACCAGGCTGCATGTTTTCTATATGAATATTATCTATCCTCACACGTACCAATCTCAGCGTGGGGAAACCAACAGCCGCAGTCATCTTTCTCACTTGGCGATATTTTCCTTCTTTTAAGATGATGCTTATCCAGCTGGTCGGGCCATGTCTATCATCACGTATTTTCTTTGCTCTAGGAGGTAATTCTGGTGTAGTTTCAAGTTTGTGGACTTTACACGGAAGAGTAGTGTAGTTACTTCCATCTTCAGTTTTGATGACCACACCTGTTTTTAGTGTTTGTATTTCCTCATTCTTAATGATACCATCTACTTGAGCGTAATACTCTTTTTCCACTTTCTGGCTACAGATGTGATAGCTTACTTTGCCATCAGTAGTTAACAATAGCAAACCTTCAGATGCCTTATCAAGTCGACCAATCGACATAGTTCCGTCTGGGAAATCATAGAAATCCCCAAGTAGTCGCTTCTTAGTATTGTCATGTAATACGAATTGACTGAGATATCCGTATGGTTTAAATAGCTTGAAATGACGATGCAAGACCGATATTAAATTTTGTAATGATAAAACGTACAATAATAAATTCGAAAGTAGAATAATATATTTATTTCATATTAAATGATATTGTAATATTTCGGCGTGTTATTTGAAGTATTATGAGGGTTTGCCCTAGCATGGATGTATTGTGGGTCAATTAACTTTAAAGCTCGTATAAATCATATAATGAAAGTATTTCACATCTTTTTTGTATTGCTAATACCGTTTATGGGATTTGGTCAGGTTACAGAAGATTATAATTGGCAGAATGTCCCAATTGGTGGAGGAGGTTATATCACAGGGATGAAGATACATCCATTAGACGCAGATAAAAGATATTATAGAACTGATGTCGGTGGAGCCTATAGGTGGAACTCGCTAAGCGGTAGGATAGAGCAGATGATTCACTTGGATAATAAAAATCTATATAGTGTAGCTGGAATAGCTTTGCATCCTACTGACACTGATGTCTTATATCTTTCTGTGGGTAGAAATTGTGATCCATCTCAAACTGCAATATTGAAATCAACCAATGCAGGAGCAGACTTTAGTATAGTGCAAGTTAATGGGGGTATTCCATTTTGGTTAGCAGCTAATGGTGGCAGAGCATGCGATACAAATGCAGACACTAATGGTGCAAATAATAAAGATAAAGACAGACAAGGAACCCCATTAGAAATTAATCCTCATAACCCCAATGAACTTTACATTGGTACTCGAGAGAAGGGTGTTTATATTTTAAATCTGACTACACTTAATTTAACTCAGATTCCTAGTTCGAGTATACCATACAACAGTGATCAATACAGTATTCGATCAATTGTCTTTCATCCTACTCAACCTAGAGTATATGTTGGATATCCAGGTCATGGAGTTTATGTAGGTAATTTAACTAATGGGAATTATACACATTATGGTGGTGCTAATAATACTGAGCTGCAAGATGCGATAGACATATCTATATCAAAGGATGCTGACTACTTACTTGTTGCATGTAGGAAGCAAGGGATTATGAAAGCTACTAATCTGACTAATACGCTTAGCTGGACAAAATTAACAGGTCTTAATCCTGCTGATGATGAAGGATATCTAACTGCTGACTGTAGTCCTCATGATAACGATGTTGCTATCACGGTTGTGGCAGACTGGAATCATATCAATGAATTTCAAGTAACTACAAATGCAGGAGGTAATTGGAATCAAGTTGGAGGTTCAGTAAGTGCTGCCGCTAATATATTTCCATGGAGAAATAATGCTTTTGCTTCTCATGTTTCCCAAATCGCATTTGATCCTGTGAATGCATCACAGGTTCATTATACTAGTTGGTTTAGTACATTTGCTACAGATAACTTCACTACTACTGGGTCAAATGATTGGCATAATTCCTATGCAAAGGGTCATGAAGAAATTGTACCTACTGACCTGGTTGCTATGCCAATTAATGTAGAAGGAAATTTTTTAATGGCTGGAAGTGGAGATCATTCTGGTTTTTTATTTGACTCAGGAATTTCTAATCCTGATAATTTTGCAACGTTCCATATCACTGATAGAGCCACTGGCCCTGTTGCTCCTCTTAAGAAGTGCGCAAGTTTAGATTTTTGCGATAAGCAATCGGATAACTTAGTAGTATGTGTGACTGCAGAGTGGGAGGCTAGTGAAGCGGGTATACTTACATCTAATGATGGTGGTCTAACTTGGAATTTAAAAGCGGGCTATGATATGAATGCCAATCAAAAAGCGATTGTAGCGATGTCGTCTGATAATCCACTTAATATAGTAGCACTCAATATTGATAACATAGAATATACCATAGATGGTGGAGAGAATTTTTTAAATGCAGTAGGTACAAATGCTGGAGTCCCACCTAGTAGTTGCACTATTCCATATTCGATTGTATGTAAGGGAGCAACAGATGTAAATAGTGGTAGTGTAAATTCTAATGTTTTTGGTGCGTTTAGAAATATCACCGCAGATAAAAATTACGCGTGCGTATTTTATTATTATGATTGGAATGGAGATTTTAGTATTTCTACAGATGGAGGTGAGACATGGTGTATTGTTAATGATAATACTTTGCCAGCTTCTAATGATCCTTGGGAGAAGACCAGATTAATAAGTATCCCTAACCATGCTGGTCACTTGTGGATTAATATCAATAAACAGTTATGGCACTCCACTGATGCTGGAGCTAATTGGAGTAATTATTCGAGCCTGTATTCTGTAGACAAGGCTAGAGCCTTAACTTTTGGTAAGGGCTTCAATGCTAGTTATGAAGCACTTTATATATATGGAAGTATTGATGGAGTGCCTGGAGATTTCTTTTATCGTTCTGATGATAAAGGTATCACATGGGTAAAGATCAATGATCATGCGGAGAAGGAATCATGGGGAGATAATAAGATTATAGCTGGTGATAGGAATGTGGCAGGTAGGCTATATGCGACAGCTAGTGGGCAAGGTGTGGTCTATGGTGACGCTGCAACTACTCAAGCCTGTGACAATGTAGAAAAAACTAGCAGAGGAGAGTTTGATGATATCAATAGTCCGAATATCCCCGATTGGGTAGTTAGTGAAATCAATGGAGCGACCATGACAGGTACTATCAATCAATGGACCAAGGCAGTGCTTGATATCATGGCGCCAGGGACAAACAATTTTGATTTACAATTGTGGCAAGATGATCTAACTATGGATGCAGGTAAGTTGTATTTGATCCAATTAGATTTAAGAGCTGATAGTGATAGACCTGCTACTGTAAAACTCCGAAATAAATCTAATGGGACTACCTATCTTGAAAAAGATGTTGACATAAGTTCTACAGCTCAACAATTTAGTTTTTTATTTAAGCCATCTGTGTCTGATAATGATCTGAGACTTACCTTGATGGTCGGAGGGCATTCACAAAAAGTTTATGTGGACCATATTCGATTTAGAGAATTTTGTGAAACTGATATTTCATCAATTGATTGTGATCAGTACATTAGGTTAGAGAATCATGATATCGATGAGCAAAATTACCATGCAGATATTCAAATCAGTAGCAATGGTAGAGTATTAAGTAATGACAATATTAGTTTTGAAGCTGGAGACAACATCTTGTTAGAACCAGGATTCGAAGTTCAACTTGGAGCAACTTTCATAGCAGAAATTGTCGGTTGTCCTTAGGTATGAAGGAGGTATTTTGTGATAGCTTCATTTGATAGACCAGAGTAACCAAAAAAAACCATCTAACTGGTTAAATAAACAATCTTAAGTTTAGATGAAGTTGAGATTTCTATTTGAAAATTTGTATCGGCTTAGATAAATGAAAGTTCTACAGATTATGTAGGAGTTGGGTAAAATATATTCTCCATTGTATTAAAATATCTATCTTACCAATCTTAAAAAACGATTAGAAAGTGGCTGACAAAAAACTAAGATCCCAAGCCTGGTTTGGCAAAAAAGGAAGAGACGGATTCATTTATAGAGCATGGATGAAAAATCAAGGGATACCAGATGACGAATTTGGTAAACCAGTAATAGGTATCTGCAATACGTGGTCTGAACTAACTCCATGTAATGCTCACTTCAGAGAGTTAGCTGAATCTGTAAAGAAAGGAGTATTACAAGCTGGTGGCTTTCCGCTTGAGTTTCCAGTAATGTCACTTGGTGAATCTCTAATGAAACCTACCACCATGCTATATCGTAATCTTGCAAGTATGGATGTAGAAGAAACAATCAGGGCTAATCCACTTGACGCAGTAGTTTTAATGTGTGGCTGTGATAAGACCACCCCATCCCTAATCATGGGAGCAGCTAGTGTTGATTTGCCGACGATAGTTATTTCTGGCGGAGCTATGTTAACTGGCAGGTACAAAGGAAAAAAATTAGCCACTTCTGATTTATGGAGAATAGTAGATAAAGCAACTCTCGGTGAAATCGAAGATGAAGAGATTAGAGAAATGGAATCTTGCTTTGGTCGAAGTAGAGGACATTGTATGGTAATGGGTACAGCTTCGACAATGGCCGTAATGACAGAATCTCTAGGTATGTCATTACCAACTAATGCTGCAATCCCTGCAGCCGATTCGAGACGAAAAGTTTTAGCTCAGATGACAGGGAGAAGAATTGTGGATATGGTAGCTGAAGATATCAAAGTCTCAGATGTATTAACGAGAGAAGCTTTTGAAAATGCGATTGTTGTAAATGCAGCAACAGGGGGCTCAAGTAACTTTGTGGTGCACTTGCTAGCCATAGCAGGTAGGGTAGGTGTTGATTTAGATCTTAAGGATTTTGATAAGATAGGTAGTAAGGTACCCTTACTTACTAATTTGCAACCTGCTGGTGAGCACTACATGGAAGATTTTTATTATGCAGGAGGATTGCCAGTAGTAATTAAGGAGCTTACACATTTGCTTAAAGAAACACCAACTATAAATGGTAAATCAATTATCGAGAACTCTGCTAATTCAGAAAACTATGACAAAAACGTATTAGCTGATTTCGAAAAACCATTTCAAGAAAATGCAGGAATTGTAGTTGTTTATGGCAATTTATGTGAACGTGGTGGGGTGATTAAGCCAGCTGCTGCTTCCGAGGAGTTATTAGTTCATTCGGGCAAGGCAGTTGTCTTTGAGGATATAGAAGATTATCATGCTCGGGTGAATACACCAGAATTAGAGATTGACGAGACAAGTGTAATGGTCTTAAAAAATGCAGGCCCCAAAGGTTATCCAGGTATGGCAGAAGTGGGCAATATGGCATTACCGAAGAAACTATTAGAGAAAGGAATTAAAGATGTGGTCAGAGTATCAGATGGAAGAATGAGTGGGACTGCATATGGCACTACTGTCTTACACGTTGCTCCTGAATCTGCCTCAGGAGGTATCTTAGCAATTGTTGAGAATGGAGATGAGATAATTTTAGATGTTCCTAATCGCACCCTCAGGCTTAATGTTGATGATGCTGAGATAAAGCGAAGATTAGAAAACTGGGAAGCTCCAGATCTAGGAGTCAAAAGAGGCTACACTAAGTTGTACCTCGAAAACGTAAACCAAGCTGATAAGGGAGCTGATATGGATTTCTTAAGAGGTAAAACTGTAAATCTTAAATTGAGGGAGTCGCATTGATTCTTCTTTTTCATTTCGACCGAAGAGGAATTTTCAGAATAAATAACACGCTTTCTAATCGGAATTCTAATTTCCAATCTCATATGTATTGTTATTGTAAATTAGGTATTGCGAAGTTTAGATTATAAACTTAAAGGGGTTCCTTTTTTATCGGAAATGAAGAGTAGCCTACTTCCTAAACGTATCAAAAACTGCAAACCCAGAAAAGTACACTGCTCCGACAATAGCCATAATTTCAAAACCTTTGTTCCTGATCGGATAGTAGTACAATACCAACAAAGCGCCGATCAATCCAAGAACGGAAAATAGAACATGAGACCAAAAATACTTTTTAGTCATGCTAGGGTATGCAAATTTCAAAGGAACAAAATGGAGTATCCCAAAGAAGATTACTGAGATGAAGTTAAGGATAGGTTGATTTTGGCAAATAAAGAACTGAAAGAAAACAACAAAATTCCATAGCACTGGGAATCCTACAAAATACTGTTCGTCTTCTACCATCCCTACTTTACCATAGTATAAGGCAGCACTTAACAGCATGATAGCAAGGGATAAATACATGTGTTCTGGCGCTACCATCTCAGCCTTGTAGAAAAAGAATGCAGGGATGACTGCATATGTTGAAAAATCAATAATATAGTCTATGTTTTTTCCATCCATATATGGAAGGACTTCCTTGACTCTAAACTTACGAGCTAGAGAGCCATCTAAACTATCAATCACAAAACAAAGGAATAACCAAAGAAAACATGCTCTCCAATCCTCATTATCGATGGCAATTATTGCCATGAACGCTGATAGTAATCCAGAAGCAGTAAAAATATGAACACTCCAAGCCAGTATTTTATCCATCAATCGAATCAAGTCTCTTTTAGTAGTTACATTTATGAAGAACTTCGAAGGTACAAAAGCATAATTATCTTTAATGAATTGGCTAGGATTAGGAGCAGTTTTATTCTTTTATATTTTGATTTTTGCGATTGGATATTGGGCGTCTACCAAATCCAAAAAGGGCGATACTGATGACTTTTTACTAGCTGGACGTAAGTTGCCTTTATGGATAGCAATGCTAACCATGGCTGCTACCTGGATAGGTGGGGGTTATATCAATGGGACGGCTGAAGCAGCTGCAGCAAGTGGCCTGGTTTGGGTGCAAGCACCGTGGGGGTATGGATTGAGTTTGATTATTGGTGGGATATTCTTCGCTAGGAAGATGAGGCGGTATCAGTTTAGGACTATGCTCGACCCGTTAAGTCAGCGCTTTGGTACTAGAGCGACTGGGTTATTTTTTTTGCCAGCCTTATTCGGTGAGATTTTTTGGGTGGCAGCTATACTTACTGCACTTGGTACTACTTTTTCTGTCATAATTGGATTAGATATTCAGACTTCTATTCTTATCTCTGCTGCGATTGCAATTTTATATACGACTATTGGTGGTTTGTGGTCAGTAGCATATACAGATGTTCTACAACTTGGATTATTGATTTTCGGCTTGATACTAGTTATGCCTTTTTTATTTGAAGGGGTGGGAGGTTTAGATCAACTCAAAATCCAATATCATGATAAGTTTGGAAGTGCATCTTCATTTATTCCAAACAAAGCGGAGATGGGTAATTACTTTTGGAACTGGTTAGATTATGCGCTGTTATTGATCTTTGGTGGAATTCCATGGCAAGTTTATTTTCAAAGAGTATTGGCCGCGAGGACAGAGAAAACTGCCATGTGGTTTTCAATTATCGCAGGTTTAATATGTATCGTTGTCGCGATCCCTGCTGCTCTTGTAGGTATGGTGGGAGCAGTGACAGATTGGAGTAGCCTAGGATTGTCTGGTCCAGTTAATGCTGCTAGTACCTTGCCATATGTTTTCCAATATCTAACTCCTCCTTACATAGCTATCATAGGATTAGGAGCAATCGCTGCTGCAGTGATGTCTTCTATAGATTCCTCTATGTTGTCTGCAAGTACCTTGGCAGTTTGGAATGTTTACAAACCATTATTTAAGCCTGATCTGGCCGATGAAAATCTACTTAAGATCTTAAAAAGAACCATCGTAATAGTAGGGATAGCGGCAACTATATTATCACTAAGAGTAGATAGCGTTTATGCCCTATGGTTTTTATGTAGCGATTTTGTTTATTGCTTACTCTTCCCTGCATTGGTTTGCGCTTTGTTTGATTCCAAGGCGAATAGTATTGGAGCATTGGCAGGGTTTCTTGTCGCTGCAGTTCTGAGATTCGGAGGGGGAGATGCAACACTCGGTATTCCTACTTTGATTTCCTATCCCATGATAGAGGACGGGATAGTGCTGTTCCCATTTAGGACATTAGCAATGGTTTGTGGATTAATTACCATCTTAATTGTTTCTAGGATTACGAATCGACTCTATCCACCAACTCCACTTAGTATTGTGAAGGGGTAATTTTGAGTCATTTATAAAGCCTAAACAG
>CALFUQ010000271.1 GCA_937929885.1 uncultured Saprospiraceae bacterium | reverse complement strand
ATAGCAGCATTCTTTGGGATGTTTGCAGGTGTGTACCATTGGTATCCTAAGATGTTTGGCAGGTTCATGAGTAATACACTCGGAAAAATACATTTCTGGATGACAATTATTGGTGCGTACGCTATTTTCTGGCCGATGCATTATATAGGTCTTGCTGGAGTACCACGAAGATATTACAGGTTTGATACGTTTGATGCATTCGGTCAATTTCAGGAGATGAATCAGTTTATTACTATAGCTGCAATCATCACTTTTGGAGCGCAAATATTATTTGTGATAAACTTCTTCTATAGCATTTGGAATGGTAAGAAAGTAACACAGAAAAATCCATACGGGGCTACAACATTAGAATGGACTACTCCTATAGAAGCAGGTCATGGTAATTGGGAAGGAAACATTCCAACAGTTCACAGGTGGGCATATGACTATGGTAAAGATGGGAATGAGTTTATACCTCAGTATGTGCCATTAGCAGAGGGAGAAGAAGAACATTAAATAGATATACAGACGTTATTTTTTGAAAGTTCAAGCAACACATATAGAAACTAAAATTGCAAAGTATTCCTTTGTAGGCGATTTTATGCAACTTGTAAAAGTTAGGTTAACTTCTATGGTTGTATTTTCATCTGTTGCTTCGTTTTTAATCGCTTCATCTTTTACAGTAAGTTGGGGTTATGCAGTGTTACTTGCTCTCGGCGGTTTTTTTGTAGCAGGCGCATCTAATGCTCTTAACGAAGTACTAGAGAAAGACTACGACATCCTAATGTCAAGAACGATGGATAGACCTATAGCTGCAGGACGAATGTCAATGGCTACAGGTGTACTCATTGCAGGTTTAATGAGTCTGGTAGGGATTTCATTACTATCCTTATTTAATCCATTGACTGGATTCTTAGGGATGCTTTCATTGATCTTATATGCATTTGTTTATACACCGATGAAAAGACAATCTTCTGTAGCAGTAATGTTAGGTGCTATTCCAGGAGCAATGCCTATGCTAATAGGATGTGTAGCATTCGAAGGCTATATATCTGCATTGGGTTTGGCCCTGTTTGCCTTTTTGTTCTTATGGCAGATACCACATTTCTGGGCGATAGGGTATTTAGGATTTGAAGATTATAATAAAGCAGGATACAAGTTTATACCAGAGCAAGATGGGCAGATAGCTCATAGAGTAAAATTACAGTCCGTAGCGATAACCTTGTTTATGACGCTAGCTTCAGTATCATTTTTGTATATGGATGAGTTTAGTTTTTTTGCTGTCAGTTTGATGGTTTTGAGTGGTATAGGCTTTAGTTATACAGCATACAAATTCTTAAAGCAAACAGACCGTTCTTCAGCTTTACAGTTGATGTTTGGTTCTATCATATATCTTCCATTGGTATTAGTTATTATGATGATTGATAAAGTATTTTAATCATGGAAGCAGCGACATTACAACAAAATTATAGCAGTAGGATACATCCACAAAAATTTGCTTTGTGGTCAGCAATGGCAAGTATCATGATGATGTTTGGAGCATTTACAAGTGCGTATATCGTTAGACAAGCAGCTGGTAATTGGTTAGAGTTTCCTTTACCAAATATTTTTTATCTCAGTACAGCGATTATTCTTTTGAGTAGTGTTACACTACATTTATCCTATCATGGATTTAAGACTGGAAAAGAACGACAATACAAATCACTACTTGTAGTTTCCTTCTTATTAGGGATTGCATTTATAGTATCACAATACATAGGTTGGCAGACATTGTTTGCTTCAGGAGTAGATATGAAGGGGAATCCAGCTGGAGCTTTTTTATATGTAATTACTGGAGTGCATGCATTGCATATTATTGGAGGTATTGGGTGTTTCATTGTAGCTATGATTCACGCATTCTCCCTAGAATATAAGCCAACACCAAAAAGAAAAATAAGATTTGAATTAGTACTACACTATTGGCATTTCGTTGACTTGCTATGGTTGTATCTACTAGTTTTTTTACTATTAACTCGTTAGATTAAGCAAATGGCAACAGACACATTAGAGCATCATGACGTAGATCACCATCACGCTGACGGACCACCTAGCTGGGATGGGGGAGAAGCGCCTATGAAGGCAAGCTATGGTAAATTGATGATGTGGTATTTTTTACTATCTGATGCATTTACCTTTGCTGGGTTCTTGATAGCATATGGCACCTTGAGGGTAATGATGCCTACTTGGCCTGTACCTGATTTTGTGTTTCAGTTGTTTCCGTTTGCAGGACATACATCTTTGCCTTTGATGTTTGTGACCTTGATGACCTTTATACTTTTATTTAGTTCATGGACGATGGTAAGAGCTGTACAAGAAGGGCAGAGAGAGAATCAAAGTGGAGTAGCAGTATGGATGTTTCTTACCATCTTAGGTGGGGCAGCATTTTTAGGATGTCAAGCATGGGAGTGGACTACTTTGATAGCTAAAGAGAATATGACTGTCACTACTAATCCATTTGGTACTCATATAGAGAGTGGAGTGTATATTGATAATAATGGTAATGAAACACAAGATGTATTTGAAGCAGGTGAACCTTACCTGATACATGTAATCGGGCAAGGCCATGGTGATGATCATGGAGATGATGGTCACGCAGATGAAGGACATGCAGCATCTACAGAATATACTCCACATCATGACGAGCCAGGTGATTATACTGATGCGCTTATTGATGAAAAAGGATATATACACAAAAAATATAAAGTAACCGAAGGGGAAGATGCAGGTATTATTAAGAGCCAAGCGTTTGGACCAAAAGCCTTCGGAGGATTATTCTTTTTTATTACTGGATTCCACGGATTTCACGTTTTATCAGGAGTTATTTTCTTGATTATCATTTTTATCAACGTGATGAGTGGACTTTATGTTAAGAGGAAAAACGGATATGAGATGGTTGAGAAGATGGGATTATATTGGCACTTTGTCGATCTAGTATGGGTGTTTGTATTCTTACTATTCTATCTACTGTGATATCAAATTAAAAAGGAAAAGTTATGTCAAGTCATACTTACGAAGAGTCAAAATCAATAGCTACTAAGACGATCATCTTACTAGGTATAATTACTATTGTGGAAGTTGTAATAGCATATATAGGTAAGGGTATCTGGTTTCCTAGTCTTCAGGAAGCAATGAATCCAAGACTATTAACAGTACTACTGGGAGGGGCGATGATTATTTTGAGTTTATACAAAGCAATCAAGATTGTATTCGAATTCATGCACATGAGCTATGAAGCACCAGGATTATCTAAGACCGTACTACTTCCTTTGTTGTTGTTAGTGTGGGGGGTAATTGCATTCTTATGGGAAGGAACTGCGTGGAAAGGATACAGACAAAAGATCATCGATAGAAATGAAATTCCTGCAGAACAGCAAATGCAAGGAACGCTAATTAAGGAATTAGAAACAGAAGATTTAATTTAAAATATAAAGCGGGTTTTGCCCGCTTTTTTTATTTGTGCACTAAACTACTAGCCTAATAGGTTGTTTTAACTATATGAAGATATTGAGAGGTCTTGCAATCGTTTTGGTCATTTTCGTACTGCCTGCAGGGTCTTGGTATTACTTGCAGTCAGGTTATGATTATAGACTCGGAGCGCTTCAAGAACTAGAACCTAAAGGCCAGTTCGGTATGCTCTCGTTAGAAAAGAATACTCCTGATTTATTAGATAATAAAGTAACCCTTCTGTGCTTATGCGCAGAAGTCGAAGCAGAAAACCTAAATACATTAGATCAGTTAGAAGAAAAATATGATAGCAGAGGGTTTCAACTTATTAAACTTACAGAGTTAAATGACGAGTATGAAAAACTTAAGACTAAGTATACTCCAAAAAAATTGATCTTGATAGATAAGGACAGAGAATATAGAAGGTCTTATAACTTTGAAAAGAAAGAGATCAAAGAACTTGTGAAACATGCTGCGATAGTAATACCATTGCCGAGTAGAAAGAAAATTAAACTGAAAAGAGAAGGATGAAAGGAGTTGATCGAAGTGTAGAAGAGAAACTAAAACTATATGATAAGTTTGCTTACGTGCTTTCTGCAATAGTTATCTTTTTAGTGATTTTTATGCGCCAAGAAGACAAACCTGACTTAGGTATAAGCTTTGATTTTTTACCTCCTCTTTATTCTTCATTAAATGCTGTCACTGCATTATTGCTAATACTTGCGCTTTGGCAGATAAAAAAGAAAAACATTGATAATCATAGAAGGCTTATTATGGCTGCTATCGGCACTTCTATATTGTTTTTACTTGGTTATGTGCTGTATCACTTTACGACTCCAGAGACAAAGTATTGCGGTGTAGGGACGATAAGGTATTTTTATTTTTTCTTGCTTATTACTCACATCATTTTGGCGGGAGCAATTTTGCCGTTTATCCTAATCACATTTAATCGAGGATACTTAATGATGACAGAGAAACATAAAAAACTAGCTAGGTGGGTTTTTCCACTTTGGTTGTATGTTGCTATTACTGGACCAGTTATTTATATGATGTTAGCTCCGTGCTATAATCATTAACATAGATTATATTTGTATTATGAATAAGAGATTGATTTTACTTGTTCTTTTCACTTTTATTGCTGCACTTTTTGTCGGAGATTTAGTAGCGCAATGTCCTATGTGTAA
>CALFUQ010000270.1 GCA_937929885.1 uncultured Saprospiraceae bacterium | reverse complement strand
GAGTCTGTTGATATGCTTTTGGATGCCCAAAAGGATTATACCGATAAAGTATATTATCCTACTTACCGAGAGATGGATGAGCAACCATGCAAGTTTGTAGACGGTAGAGTTACCTCTCATCCAGCTATTGCAGAAGTGATGAAGTTTGGTGGAGAGAATGGATATATCGGTTCTTCTTTTGATTATGATCATGGTGGGTCTCAGATGCCACATATAGTGCATGGAGCGTGCAGTTTTATTCAGGGTGCAGCTAATAATAACATCGGTGGATATCTAGGTCTTACGACTGGTGCTGCAGGATTAATTACAACTTTTGGAAGTCAAGAATTAATCGATGAGTTTGTGCCTAACATGGTTGCTGGAAAATGGGGAGGCACAATGTGTCTAACAGAACCTCAAGCAGGTAGTTCGTTATCAGATATTACTTCTTCTGCTACTCCGCAAGAGGATGGCTCATACAAAATCAAAGGGCAGAAAATATTTATCTCTGGTGGTGATCATCAAGGGGCTGAAAATTTTGTGCATTTGTATCTAGCAAGAATTGATGGAGCACCTAAAGGAACTAAAGGAATATCACTTTTTGTAGTGCCAAGAGATAGGAGAGAGGCGGATGGATCATTTGTATATAATGATGTAGAGACTGCTGGAGATTTTCAAAAAATGGGGCAGCGAGGATATTCTACAACCCACTTAGCACTAGGAGGAAATGATGATTGCAAAGGATGGCTAGTAGGGGAAGAAAATAAAGGTCTTAAGTACATGTTTAAGATGATGAATGGCGCAAGAATAGATGTAGGTATGACGGCTGCTGCCGTAGCAACTGCAGCTTACTTTCATTCTTTACAGTATGCTAAGGAAAGACCTCAAGGAAGAAAACTAACTTCATCAGGAGCTAAGAATGCTAATGATGAGCAGACATTAATAATAAATCATCCTGATGTTAGAAGGATGCTACTCTTACAGAAAGCCGTTACCGAAGGATCTTTAAGTCTTTTGATATTCGCTTCTTCACTTTATGATTTATCACAGTTTAGTAGTGATGCTCAAGAGAAAGAAGACGCTCTCGATCTATTAGAATTGCTCACACCAATTGCTAAAACATACCCGTCTGAGATGGGTAGAGTATCGATCAGTAATGGATTACAGATCTATGGAGGTTATGGTTTCTGTACTGAGTTTCCACTACAACAATATTATAGAGACATTAGAATCATGGCTCTATACGAAGGGACTACAGGTATCCAATCTCTAGATTTACTCGGGCGAAAGAGTACGATGAAAGGTGGTCGAGCATTACAGCTTTTAGGAGCAGAAGTGAAAAAGGCCATAGAGGCTTCTGGTACTTATGATGATCTAAAACCCTATGCAAAAGTACTAGGAGAAAAGATGCAGGAAGTACAAGAGATAATGATGCACCTAGGTCCATTTGCAATGAAGGGAGAATTCGAAAGATTCTTATCTGATGCGACGATCTTCATGGAGTATTTAAGTACGATAGTAGTAGGATGGCAATGGCTTAAAATTGCAACAGAAGCGAAAGAAGCGCTAGTAACTGGTAATAAGAAATATGATGAGACATTTTACGAAAGTAAAGTTCACACTATGAAATTTTACTTCAAATATGAAATGCCTAAAACAATTGGGCTAAAAGAAACTTTACTAAGCCCAGAGGTATTAACTATTGTGAAAGAAAAAGAACTTATTTGCTAAATTTTCGTTCTTTTATACAACAACTAAAATTTTAAATAAAAAACTTTTCAAAATGGATATTTCAACTATAATCGAAGGAATGAAAACTGCTGCAGCGGCGGCATCTCCGATAGGAGATACTATAAAATTCGTTCTTGATGATAAGAATATTATGATAGATGGCACAGGAGATACTAATGTATTAACTGAAGAAGATGGAGAGGCATCTTGTACGATTACTACTAGCTCAGAAGTATTTGCTCAATTACAGAGTGGAGATCTTAATCCAATGATGGCTGTAATGGGAGGTAAAGTCAAGATTTCTGGAGATATGGGATTGGCTATGAAACTACAATCATTGATGGGAGGATAAGTGATTATCATTCTAGAATCCAAGATAATAAGGTCTTATTTCAATAGAAATAAGGCCTTTTTTAGTTTTTGGATGCTTAATTTAATGGTTTGAAATGTCGAGGTGGATTAGAATGATATTTATTCTATTAAAGCTTGATTCATCATTCCTTCATAAGACGTATTTTTGAGCAAAACCTTTATTTATGAAACTGAGAATACTTGCAATTGCAGTATGCATAATCTGTTCTATTAATCTTATAGGGCAAGACCAGTTTGATAGGTTGTATCGTACCTCTCAACGCACCATGACTTCGTTAGATATGGTAGAGCAAGAAGGTGGTGGCACCTACTTCTTATTGTCCAAGTTTTTTGAGGATAGAGATACACTTCATGGGCTCAATATTACGAGCCTTAATAAGAAAGGAAACGTTAACTGGTCTACAGATTACATATTTTATGATGATAGCTCTGCCGTCGAAACGGTAGGTAGTATAGTGTTGATAGAAGAAGGAATAATGATTAACACGGTAGTAGTAGACACGCTTGCTGAATTAGCAAATGTAGTAGTAGGCTTAGACGAAGGAGGTGCGATATTATATGCGAATGCTTATGGAAGTAATTCTGAAGAATTAGTAGTAGGCAATGCGATACTTGCAAACGCTGTAGACCCGATGGAAGTTTTTCACTTTGGTAATACTATAGCAGCAGATGGTTTGGGTCTTTATGCTTCTAAGTTAGATCTCACTGGTAATATTATTTGGGCCGCTGATTTACAGGCCGCTGATACTTTAGCAAGTAATTTTGATGAGGAGGTAGTAGACATAGCTATCAATTTTGATTCTACTTACCAGACTGTAGGGACTTTAGATGGAGAATCTATTTTCTTGCTTAATCATGATGAGAATGGTGGACAACTTTATAGTAGGAGTTATAAGCCTACTGGCAATTTCACTTCAGAGGCATCGGGTGTAGCTACCTTCGCAGACTCCACGACAGTAATCAGTGCTTACATCACAAATAATCGTGGTAACACTACTGGTGGACTTTTAAAATTAGATACGCTAGGGAATGTGGTTTGGAGTAAGCAATTATCTGCTAGTCTAGGATTAGGTACCATAACAATTAAAGATGTAGTAGCTGGTAGCAGTGGTCAGATTGCTATCGCTGGTAATATAGAAGCGCCAGATGTAATAGGAGCAATTAACAGTGGTGAGTATATCGCTATACTTGATAGTGCTGGTACGGTGGTTTTTCAGCAGCAATTTCAGACAATAGGAGATACGCGTGGCACGGAGAGAACAGGAACATTATCAACGACAGAAGATAGTGGCTACGCATATCATACCACGATATTTGATGATACTGGAGTAAGTGATGATTCTTTGATCATGAGAATGATAAAAGTAGATGCCGGTGGTAATCTTGGTATGTTGAGTTCAGGTGACTTGTGTAGTGATCCATTAGTTGGGTTGGTTGTGGATGATATTGAGTTTAGCCAGGATACCCTTGTATGGTCTGCCACATTAGTGGAGACTTTAGAGGATTCTATAGGAGTATTTGAGTTTAGTTATAGCCATCAAGCACCTACGCTTACCTTACAAGATTCCATGTTTTGTCCTGGTGATCCAGTGATGTTTGAGTTTGATGCTACGACTATGGGTGCAGTAGCTTATAAGTGGTTTAAGGCGGATGAGCCAGATATGATTCTAGGCAGGGACTCTGTATTTATAGGTACTGAGATAGATGTAGATTATGTAGCAGAAGTTAAGATAGAGATCGATAATTGCTTTACACTTTGTGATACTACGAGATTGACAGAGATTCCTCCACCGACGGTTTCTATAGGTAGAAGTAATAGTCAGTTATGTGTAAATAATACGATTGTCCTTATTGCTGAAGGTAGTGGAGGTAATCCTGTGTGGTCTACAGGGGAGGTATCTGGACAGATACTAGTTTCTGAACCAGGAAATTACTCTGTTATGGTTACTAATGAATGTGATGATACTGATAGTGCTAGCATTTCTATATCAGATGCAGATTTTTACGAAGCTGCTGCTGGAGTTGTAACAGTAGATACCGAAAACTGTGCAAATGGCGTGATATCACTTTTCTTAGAGACCACAGGAGATGTCAGTAGTGTGCAATGGAATACTGGAGGCGTGGGTCGTACCCTTGCTGTCACGGAAGCAGGTACATATACGGCTACGATTACTGATATATGTGGTGAAATTTCTGAAGCATCAGCAGAAGTAACTGCAGCCCAGATTTTTGAATGCTCTGATGGTGACTGCCCAGAAGGCTCCACTGAAGCTGAGAATGGATGTCTATGCTGGCCTAATGCTTTTATACCAAACTCTAATGATGAATCAAATGTAAGTTTCGGACCCAATAATAGATGTCCAGACATTTCTAGTTACAACCTTAGGATATATAATAGGTGGGGTGAGAAAGTTTTCGAATCAGAAAATGTAAATACCGAATGGAATGGTAATAGAGGAAGTAAAAGAGCACCTAGCGAAGTTTATGCATTCTATGTAGTATATGATGTAGAAGGAGTAACCGTGAAAGATAAAGGTCACGTAACACTTATAAGATAGTAGATTACAACGAAGGCAATTTTAGTGTTAACTTGAATTGCGTTGCACTTTCAAGTCTAGTGCTTTGCGACCTAAACCTTATATTAAAAATTGACAATTATTTGATCATTTGCCTCAACGAATAAAAAGCATTGGACTTTTAATCTCCCTCTGTTTATTAATTAGTAATTATTGTTTCGCCGAAGATTATCAGCAGTCAGAAAAATCTTCTACTACAACTGCTATCCCTGAAGCTGAGTTAGAAGATAAACTTGCAGAATTAGAATTACTATTTGAGAAATCTGAACTTGATAGTGCTTATGCCTTAGGACGGCAGATTGCGGTATCTGCTAAAACTTATAAGCGGATTCAACTAAAAGTGCAAGCAGTCTATCAGCTTGCTAGAATTAAGAATAGACAAAACAAATTTGAAAAATCTGACACTTTGGTGAACGCGGCACTAGGTGCTTGTGCAGATGATTCTCTTTCTTTTAATATGATTCTCCTCAGTTATAACAATATGATGAGGATAGGTGATTTTGAGGAGGCGAAGTCAAGGCTTGACCAGGCGAAGCAACATATGACTGATACATTAGGAGTCCAAATGGTCCGATATAGATATAGTCTTGCAGATTATTATAATCATGCCGTTAACGATCACAAAAAGGTACTAGACCTCCTGTTATTAGCAAAGAAGGAAGCTCCAAAAGATATTCCATATGATGTTCTTTTTAATATTAATTATCAACTAGGTGCTCTCTATAACTCAATAGCCGTGTATGACCAAGCCCTGATTGTCGGAAAAGAGAATGAACAATTAGCCATTGAGAATGAAGATCCTTACTACCAGCTTTTTGGTATCTACACTCAGCTAGCAAGCCACATTGAGCTTAAAAATCATAAGCAAATTAAGGAACTAGTTAATAGGTGCATCAACATTAAAAATGAGCATAACGTTTCCACAGTATTCGAATATCTCTATTTCAACCAGGGCAGATCTTATTTGCAACAAGAGAAACTTGATTCTGCTTTACACTACTTTGATTTAGGAGAGAAAGTAAGTTTAGAAAGAAACTCTAAAGTTGATCTCAGTGATAACTTGCTAGGGAAAAGTAAGGTTTATTTCAAAAGAGGTCAATTTGCTTTGGCTAAAAAGTATTTAAAGGATTCTCGAGATGCCCATGACGGAGAAGTTGATGGCATGGAAGAAATGTATTGGAAGTTAGCAGCAATAGATGGAGATTATCGTGTTGCTTATCAAGGAGCACTTGCTAGTTTGGAGAAGATCAATAATGAGAATGAAACTGAGAATAGTTACGAAATAATTTCAGCACTTCTGACGGATAAATTTAATATAGAAAAAGAACAACAAGAACTTAACAGGCAAGCAACAGCAAAGCGGAGCAGATTAGTAACGATACAGGGTTTAGCCACAGGGATAATTTTTGCGCTTTCCTTATTAGCAGCTTTCTTGATTACGAATCGAAAAAAACTTGAGAAACTCAATAGATCACTAGTTAAACGAAACGAAGCACTAACTAATTTTAGTTATATAAGCTCTCATGATCTCAAAGAACCTGTAAGAAATATTGTAAGCTTCTCAGAGCTATTAGAAGAAAGCCTTTCTAAATCATCTACACACGCTAAAGAGTTAGAGTTTGCATCTATTATTAAGAATAGCTCAAACACTTTATTAGAAATTGTTAAGTCTTTAAAAATATTTTCTGAAACTGCTTTTGACGACGAAATTCAATTAGAAGAATTTGATATCGGTGATGTATTTAAAGATTTAGAAAGAAATATGCATCAAGCAATCACTCAGAAAAATGGGAAGGTGACATTTACTAATGATGAAAAAATTTCCACTTTTACTTTTTCAAAGCCTATGCTTTATTTGTTGCTCCAAAATTTAATACAGAATGCACTCAAGTATAATGATTCACAAAAGCCAATGGTGAATGTTGAGTTAGGAACTAAAAAAAAGGAATACATATTCAAAGTAAGTGACAATGGTAAGGGAATCGCTCCTGAAAAAATAGACTACGTATTTAAGCCATTCAAGACATTGCAAAATAAATCATTAAGTCAATCATCAGGTTTGGGTCTTTCTATTTGCAAAAACATACTAGAAAAATTTGGAGGCAAGATTTGGGTAGACTCAGTTTTAGATAAAGGAAGTACTTTTTATTTCAGCTTACCTAAAAACAAGCTTCATGTATGATCTTGTAATAATTGGTGGTGGTCCCACAGGAATTAACTGTGGCATATCAGCGAAGAAAGCAGGACTAAATTATCTCATCATTGAGAAAGGAGTATTGGTCAATTCTCTTTACCACTTTCCTGCTAACATGACATTCTTTTCTACTTCTAAGTTGCTTGAGATAGGGGAGATTCCTTTTATCTCTCATACTGATAAACCTACCCGTAGAGAAGCACTAGAATATTATAGAAGGCTTACCTCCAGCTATGATCTTAATATAAATTTCTATGAGACGGTAAAGAGTATGATCAGAGAAGGTGATCTATATGCAATTAAAACAGATAAAGGAGACTATGAGGCAAAATCCGTAATCGTAGCAACAGGTTTTTATGATACAATTAGGAAGCTTGATGTGCCAGGTGAAGAACTACCAAAAGTGAAGCATTACTATGATGAAGCTCACCACTATATAAATCAAAAGGTATTAGTAGTAGGGGCGGCGAACTCTGCGTGTGATGTAGCACTGGAGACATGGCAAAAGGGGGCAGAGGTGACCATGGCCGTAAGGTCGAAGACGCTATATGATCGAGTCAAATACTGGATCCTACCTAACATTCAAAATAGAATTAAGGAAGGTTCGATTATCGCCCACTTTGAAACCGAAGTCTTGGAGATTAGAGAAACGGAAGTAGACTTAAAAAAAGATGGCAAAGTATTTACAATCGAAAACGATTGGGTGTTAGCGATGACAGGCTATCAACCCAACTATGATTTGTTAAGTAGATTGGGTATAGGCATTAGCGATGATGAGTTTGATACTCCTATACTTAATGAAGAAACCCTAGAGAGTAGTCTTCCAAATGTATACTTAGCTGGTGTGCTTAATTCTGGAAGAAAAACTAGCTCTCTATTTATAGAGAACACTAGACATCATGGAGATGTGATCATAAACCAGATAAAAGAAAAGTTAATCTAAAACTTAAGAGAATTCTCTGTTATCTACTCAATAAATGTCTAAATAATCGCCAATTCATATTTGCTATTTTCACATCTGAATGCTTACCTTTGTATCAAATTATAAAAATGGCTAAGTCAGAAACTAATAGAAGCATATACTGGATTTACGCACTGATTTCTTTCGTAATCACCGTATTGCTATTGATCTTTGCCAATGCTTGGTTCTGGGTAGGGTTACCATTTTTATTGACTTCTCTTGTTCTAGCATTTGACAAGCTATAGAGATTCCTTTCTTAAGGAAATGTTGCAGTAGCAATTCTAATTCCCTCTTTTTAAGTTTAAAAGTTATAATTCTTAACTATTGTTTTAAGTGTAGGTTAATGCTATGCTAAAACGGTGACTTATGCCGACAGTTGCCCTCTAGGTAGCGTCTTGATATTAAAGTTATTTACTAACCTAAAATTAAGAGCTATGAGAACACTTTTATTTTTTATCGGATTAACCATAGCCCTAGGATCATGTAAGTCAGTACAGAAAATGGTCGACAAAGGGGATTATGATGGAGCAATTGCATTTGCTGCTAAAAAGCTTCAAGGAAAAGAAAATAAGAAGACTAAATACGTTAAAGGCTTAGAGGATGCTTTCAGAAAGATTACTGCTCGTGACATGGATAACTATCTAGCTCTAGCAAGTGAAGGAAGAGAGCAGAACTGGGATAAGATGTATAATATTCTTACTAGGATAGATTCTCGACAAGCAGTAATCGCGCCTCTTATCCCGCTAGTAAGTAACCAAGGTTATTTGGCTCATTTTGATTTTGTAGAGACTACAAGCCTTATTGCAGAGGCAAAAGAAGGAGCAAGTAAGTATCACTATGAAGTTGGGCAAGAGCTGATAGTTGCAGCAAGATTAGGAGACAAGGCAGCTGCTCGCCAGGCGCACCACGAGTTTAATACCATTCAAAGATATTATGCTGATTATGAAGATAGTCGTGAGCTAACTAATGAGGCTTTGTACCTAGGTACAAATAGGATTCTTGTAAGATTTGCAGATAGAAGCTTTGGTTTTAATACCACTAGATTTTACGATGAGCTGGCTTTTAGCCCAGCAGAGCTTAATACAAGATGGACACAATTTCATTTTAGTCCTCCTGTAGATATGCCTATAGATTATGAGGCTCGACTTTCTTTAGAAAGAGCAGACGTGAGTAGAGAGAATCAAGATGAAAGATACTTTACAGATACTAAATCTATCCAAGATGGCTTTGATTACATATTAGATAGTAAAGGGAATGTTAAAAAAGACACTCTCGGGAACGATATTAAAGAACCTAAGTTTATAAATGTAGAGGCTAGGATCATTGAGTTATACAGACACAAAGAGGCACTAGTAGAAGTGAGTATAGAAGTGATTGATTTGCATAATGATGTATTAGTTGATCGAGATAGAATTAGCCACAATGTTTTATTCGAAGATTACTCTTGTACCATAAGAGGGGACAGAAGAGCTCTAAGCAATGAAGCTAGAAATAAGTATAAGGATAGACCACTTAGATTTCCAAGTGATTCTGATATGCTTTTCACAGCTGCAAATGAGATAAGAGATGATCTAAGAACAAAATTGAGACGTTCTTTTATCTAGAGTTTAAATAAAAATAATTCAGATTGAGTTTGAGTTTTTGAGGTCTGCCACTTAATTGTGGTAGACCTTTTTATTTGGCTCCTTTTAGTTTCTAAGTTTAATGAGGAACCTTTCTATCTGTCGACGATGTCTGAGGATGTGGACGATAGCATGCTCTAGCAATTGTTCGATGTCAAAAGATTGTCCCCACCTCACTGTCATTTTTTTATCGTTATTATTTTCTTCAATTTTCAGATTTGGATAATCTTCTATAAGTTTTACATTCCACTTAAACATCTTGTCTAAGGCTTCACTATATTCCATAATACTTTCATGGTGTATGTACTGAGTGTAATCAATATCCTCTCCTAAGTGTTTTCTGATCTCTACTACATAGGTTTGTCCAGCTCTTATCACATGAGCAATTATAGTTTGAATTGACACACAAGCAATGTCCTTAGTTTCATGGTCTACTTTTTTAACTAACTCTTCCGTTGTTATGTCTGAAATAGTATTCTTTAGATCCGCGATGGCCCGCTCATATTCATCTAGTAGAGCACCTTTAGCACCATTATCTCTATATTTTATCATTTGATCACAGTTTTTGTAAAAAGCTAAATCTAGATAAAACTTCAGAATCAAATTATTCTATTGATTTAGAGTTATAGTAATAATTAAAACTAGAAAGATGAGAAATTTATTAATCATGGGATTGCTAATATTCGGTTTGTCGTCCTGTGGAGGAGATACTTGTCAAGAATGTACAGGTACTAATAGTAGCGGAGAGATGGCAGATTTCACAGTTTGTGATAACGATGACGGTACTACGACTAGAACCAATAATACTACAAATGAAACTACAACTGATTCACTAGGATATTTAGAGAGTATAGTCTTCTTGGAGTCTCTTGGATTAGATTGTGCGTCAAACTAATTATTGACTTCAGGTTAATTGGATTTTATAAATCCATAACAGCTTCCACATCGGGATCAAGCGGCTTAGGTTCGGTGATAAGAGAAAGTCCGATGAAAATTATAAGAGAAACCACTAAAGAAAATGCTCCAACATCAATAGCATAAGGCATCTTAATGCCGCCCAACTTAACTCCAAAATTAATTATAAGGCTA
>CALFUQ010000269.1 GCA_937929885.1 uncultured Saprospiraceae bacterium | reverse complement strand
GTGATTTACAATTCCATCGAAAAATATGAAGAGGCCATTAATGATTTAGATAGTTACTTGACATTAGTCCCATCGAGCGCAGATCGATGGGTTGTGAAAGCTCAGATCCACATGAAGTTAAATCAGGTTGATCAAGCTTTAATTTCAGTCAACAGGGGGATAGGATTAAATAAAATTAAAGGAGTTTACTATTTCGAAAGAGCACTTATATATCATGCTCTGGGTAATCTGCAGGCTGCTAAATTAGATATCTTGAAAAGTAAAAATCTAAATTACCAAGATAGAGATGAAATTGCTCAGCAGATATTATCTGAGTAATTGTTTGTCATGATCTTCCAGTAAGGCTCCAGTCGAGATCACTTGGTGTTACATCTATACAGCCATTGTAGTTAGTAGGTATAGAGTCATAACGTAGGACCTCTTTTCTTATGGTTGGTGATTGGAAATATGCAGTAATAACTAAACCTCTAAATATAAAAAACAAGTGTGTAGATTTTTTAGCCGCTTTGCTGGCGTCTTCACTTAGATACTTCACTACTTTGTCTTGTTGAGACTTATCGCATTCTAAAAATAATTTTTGGAAGAGTTGATCACTTAACTTATTGATTAAATCTAATCCTTTTATAATCGATTGTTGATTCTTTTGGGGTAAGAATGCCATAATGTGTTGCTCGATGGTAGGCACGATATTTATTTGATTAGCTCCTGGAGTATCAGAGGGAGGTAAATATATACCTGCTAGTATTTCTAACATTTCTTTTTGTGCATTAGTAAAGAGTTTAAGTTCATAACTGTTTACTGAGATCTCTCTATCTATGCATCCACTACTTATACTACTAATCATCCCTGTCATACCCACATAGGCTAGAGATTTAATAGATATTTTTATTGATTGCCTTCTTTTCATTTTAAAGCTCTCCTTTCTTTAGTTGCTCTATAGAATAATGGGCTGCTCTTGCAGTTAATGCCATGTAGGTAAGAGATGGGTTTTGACATGCAGAGCTCGTCATGCATGATCCGTCTGTTACAAATACATTTTTAACACCATGTATTTGGTTCCATTCATTAAGTACAGATGTACTTGCATCTCTTCCCATCCTTGCGGTACCCATCTCATGCACTGCAGATGCAGGTATAGCATTTGATGTTACTGGCTTTACATTTTGCAATCCTGCCACCTTAAGCATCTCTACTGCTTGCGCTATCATGTCTTTTGCCATTTCCATTTCGTTATCTCTCCAGTGTACATCTAGTACGATCTGTGGTAAGCCATACTTGTCCTTTTTAGTTGGGTGGAGATGCATTTTGTTGTCATGATAAGGTAGGGTTTCACCAAGTCCCATAATCCCAAACTGCCATTTGCCTGGTCTTAAGAGTTGCTCTTTTAAGTTAAGCCCATAAGCAGCTTCTGGTATAGGCCTATCCCAGTGTGATCTACTAGCTCTTCCTTGGTATTGAAATCCCCTGATATAGTTTTTCTGAGATTGATCATTTTTTAAATTCTGAAACCGAGGAATATATATCCCATTAGGTCTTCTGCCAGCATAATACTTATCCTTGAATAGATCTGTATCTCCGCTCGCACCTCCTCCGATATAATGATCCATCAAGTTGTGACCTAACTCACCACTGTCATTGCCCATACCGTCAGGGAATCGAGCAGACTTAGAGTTAAGCAATAGCCAAGTAGAATTAATAGTAGAGGCATTGAGAAAAATCAACTTGGCATTATACAAATGGTATTCTCCAGTTTGCTTATCCAGTACTCTTACTCCTTTGGCTTTTTGGTTTTCAGGATTGTAGATAATCTCAGTTACAATCTGATCTGCTGCTAATGTAAGGTTGTGAGTATCTGCAGCATCGAGTAGTGTAGTCGATAGACTGCTAAAGTAAGCACCATACGGACAGCCGCGGTCACATCTATCTCTATACTTGCAAGCCTCCCTACCATTGTGCGTTTGAGTTAGATTAGCTACTCGACCTATGGTCATGATGCGGTCTTGGTAGTGTGATTTTATCTTCTCAGCAATATGACCTTCTAGACAATTCATTTGCATAGGAGGTAAAAACTTACCATCAGGAATCTGAGGAATACCTTCAGCCTTACCACTCACGCCTATGTATTGTTCTACATAATCATACCATGGTGCTACATCGTCGTACCTAATCGGCCAGTCTACTCCTATACCATCTCTCAGGTTAGCGGTAAAGTCATCAGGAGACCAGCGATAGACCTGCCGTCCCCATATAAGTGATCGGCCACCTACCTGATTTCCTCTTACCCACATAAATGGTTTCTCTTCTACGTACTCTTGCTCAGCATCTTGCATGTACCAATGCTGATTAGATGGCTTGATGTTTCCTGCTCTAGATCTAAGTGGATTTTTTCTTAGTTCGTCTGGGGTGAGTTGGTCGTGATTAGGGAGGTCCCATGGGTCATCGTGGGCAGTAGGGTAGTCTCCATGTTTTACATCTCTACCTCGCTCTATTACTAGTGTCTTTAAACCACCTTCGCATAGTATCTTCGCTGCTAAGCCACCAGTGATGCCACTGCCTATGACAATCGCATCATACTTATCTTTATCCTTTGTAGCCTTTGACAATCGAGAGTTTATTAATAATCAAAGTAAGGAGGAATTTGGTAACCTAATGAATTAATTCTCAATTATTGTTAACTATGATACTACTCATCAAATTCGCAATTGCTCATGATTTTGAGCTTTTAATATTTTTCAACTTATTATTGGATAGTCCTAAATGTTACCTAAGCAGATCAATGTTATTCCTTTAGAAGAATCTATTATTATTATTATTATTGGAGTAGATAATGAACCACTAAAATAAATCAACTTAATTTTCCTCCACACAAGTTTTAGGATCAGCTAAAAATACACTTGGACTTACTACCTCAAATCCACTATTAAGATTTATAGCTGTTTTTGCTCGATATATAACTGGATTGTTTGCAGGTAGGTCAATCACAGCAGTACTATTAATCGTGCTAGTTACATTTACAAGATTAGGAGGTGCTGTTGTTAATGTTTCATTAGCTTCACATTTTCTTAAGAAGGTAGCATCATGTAAAGCCCCAGTATCTTGATTTGCATGATCACTCACGCATATTTTCCATTTTACTATTTTGTCTTCTGTTAGTGGTTCTGCTTGGCATAGTGCAGCAAAACTAGTAACATCACCTACGCAGTCTGCAAAAGCAGGACTAAACGCATTTGTAAGACTACCCATACCTGTTGTATATATTACTCCATTGTTTAAAGAGCCATTAACAGTTTCAGAGTCAAGTTGACCATCATCCAGGAAGTAAATCCAATCTGCAGGGTCAAGATCGCTATCATTTCCTACACCATCACAAACGACTCCATCAGGTCTTGAGAACAAAGAAAGGGTAATCCCCGTACTGCCAATAATATAAGCGTGCAAATCACCTTGCCAGCTATGCTCAAGTTTAATCTTAACCCCATCAGGACAAGCATCTGCTGCTGCATCAAAATAAAGATCTATACAAGCAGATTGTGTAACATCAAATTGTCCTGCTTCAGTGTTAGTATTATCTGGTATCGCAATAGGAGCAAAGGTAACCAGTGGATCGTTATCACAGACATTATCTATTATATCATTACTGCTAGAACCAGAAATCTCAAATGTATGTCCTAATATATCATTGCATGTTAGAGGTGGGCTTTGAGAGCTTAGAGAGGTACTAATAGCATGATCAATGAGTGTGATAGCTGGAGAAGGTGGAAATTGAGATTGGAAGATATTATTAGTGCTATTCGGATCAGTATCTTCGAATATCATATCAATATAATAACTACCTGAAGCTGTTGTTTGTGCTAGAATAGGTTGATCGTCTGCATCATTAGTAACTGTCAAATCAAAAGAAAGATTATTAGAGGCATCGCATATTACATCATTAACTGATGCGCTACAATTTAATCCATTGACAGTTATGCCAATATAATTATAGTCATCTGCAGTATTATATTCTTGATTTTCAGAATATACTTGCCCATCAAATGTAATATTACCTTTTAAAGTGGCCTTTGTGTGCACTATTAATTGTACCGTTTCGCCAGCATCCATAGATGGAATAGCCCAATCATCATTATTATCAAAAGATCCATCACCCATACTTGATAAAAATAGTAGACCATCTTTACCATCATCTAAATTCAAATCGAGATAAACTACTACACCAGTTGCAGTTTCAGGTCCCTTGTTATGCACTTCCATAGTAAAGATAAACTCATCTCCCACAGAGCCTGATATATTATCAACTGTAAAATCTAACGCTAAGTCAACACCATCAAAGTGCACCTCAAGAGGGGTGTTGCTGCAGCCTATATTAACTATACTGCCTGATAAATAAACTGATGTGGCAGTTAAATCTGCACATGTGGCTTGTGGACTTGATACCAAATCTTCGTTTATAGGAAATTGGTCTATTAGGATACCTTCCACTGAGGGGCTACCTTTTATAATATTATTTGTAGGATTAGAAATTATGACTTGTGAAGAAGCATTGATTACAATAGGTAAATCATTAGCTCCATTAAGCGTCAGATCAAATGATAGATCCTTTGTAGCATCACTGCATACGATATTACTTACATTAACTGTGCAGTCAGAGCTCTGTCCAGTTATAGTAATAGATAATTCATCGTCCTCTGATGGACTGCCACTGAGGTTTCCAACTTGAGAGTCACAATCTGTTAGGTCTGATGTAAATACCTCTGCGTAAAATGTATTAGTGCTATTGTCAGCAACATAAAAATTCATCACCAGGTTTACTATTTCATCTGGCGATATCGCGCCAATAGTCCATATTTGGGTTGCTGGATCATAATTTCCGCTAGTACTACTAGCATCAATAGAAAGTAAATTATAAGGAATATAAACCTTAGCACTTACACCTGTAGCTGTTATTGAACCATTAGTGCAATCGGTGTTGGAATTTTTGACATTTATTAGTAGCGAAACGATTTCTCCTACATTAGCGGTTGTAGGCGTGACAGTAGAGAAACCAATTTCTAAATCAGCAACTTGCGCACTCGCATTAATAAATAGGATAATGAAGATGGGAAGTAAGAGGAAGTGTTTCATAGTTGTGCTTAATAACTTCGTTAAATTTACTGATAAAAAATATATTTCCATATCCCTATTTTAAGGGATTTCGGATAAGACTTATGAGTTGGTTATCCCTGTTTTAAGGGGGGCGATTTATAGATGGTATATTTGTAGTTGTTTGCAATTTGTATTTTGTATTCTGTAATTATCTAGTGATTCTAATATACAATCTTGAATCAAAAACTCAGATATAGTTATTATAATTTAAGAAACAGGTTAGGGCATAGTATCGCTAATCCAAGGTTTTTTAGTCATTATTTTGCCAAGCTAGTTCAATATAATTCATTAGCGGATTGTGATGCTTATCTTATAAGTTACCCTAAGAGCGGGAGGACTTGGTTGCAGCGGTTAATTGTAGAGGCTTATCTTCATAAGGCTGATAATTTTTCCGAGGTAAAGGACATATTTGACCTTCACAACTATATAAATACTTTCCCTAAGATATTGCCTACGCATGGAGGAGCTTGTTGGGAAGAAAGCTTCACAGTACAAGATCAAAACGATATAGAAGCTATGGATTATCAAGCTTATTTAGCTAAGCCTATAGTTTTTATGGTAAGAGATCCTAGAGATGTTTTGGTGAGTCAGTACTACCATATGAAGTATCGTACAGGCATTAAAAATATCAGTAAACATGAGCTGATACATAGCGAGGTCATAGGCTTGCCAAAGATGATTGCATACATGAATAAGTGGATGACTCTATCTAAGGAATCAACTAATAACATAAAAATCTTCAGTTATGAGGAATTGCACAGAGATACTATCAATACGGTACAAGCAGTATTAGTGCAATGGAACTTATCGATAGAAAAAACACACTTACAGGCAGGTATACAGCGAGCTAATATAGCTCAGATGCGAGCTAAAGAGTCACCTGCAGCAAAGAGCCCTTGGCAATACACTAAAGATGTAAATAATCAAGAAAATTATCATGCTCGTAAAGGTGAAATAGGAGAGCATACAAGTTTTTTTACAACGGAAGAACTAGTAGAAATTAAGGATCATATTGCGTTAAACCTTGATCCAGAATTTACTTATGTTTCAAGTTAATATCTAAACGTACGGTGTTTATTTAGCAAGTATACTTGAGTGCAGATATTGTTGGTTAGATAGTAACTTCATTTTATTCGCTAGCAGATCTTGCCGCGTCTATACCCGTTCGTGCTGCGTCATGTTGATTATCATAGGTATGTAAGCCATGCCTTCCAATCATATAAAGATTTGAGAAGGTCGATAAGTAACTATTGATTACAGAAAGCTTACTGCTACGATCCTTAGACATCAAGGGATAGGCATTTTTCTTTCTTAAGACTTTGGATGCGACAATTTTTAGGCCTTTTACAATTTTAGTATTTAGAAAAGCTTGTTTTGTTTGTAGGATAATTGACTCATCATCAGTAGTCCATATCTCATCATGATCGAAGCAGAAATACTCGAATACCAACGTGCTTCCTGAGCCTTTATGCATGTCTGGGGAGAAGTTATCTGGAGAATGGACCCTGCAAAACGGGATATTATGCTCAGGGAAATAGATCCATTGCGCGTCTATAGTCATTGGCTCTGCTACACTTAGGATCACATAAATCTGAGATCTATGGATTAGTGATTTTGCAGCTTGGGCAACCTCTATTGGAGGAGGAGGTGTGAGAAGTGATATAAACTCCTGCAAGGGTATGGAGCTATAGAGATTCTTAATGTTTATATTCTCAATGTTCGTTTGGATAAGTTTTATTATTCCAGCTTCATGATGAATTGATTTAGGACGATCTTCTAACCTTAGGTCTAATTCCTTTGCCATAGACTCATAAAGACTACCTGCACCATGCCTGGGATAGTAGAATGTTCTTTGTTGTTTTGAGATAGTATCTTTTATGATTTTAGTTATCGATAATCTATCCATTCTAGGTTTGATCCATTCTGTATCGAGCTTTTCTATGGGTATTCCCCACATTTTTTCAGTATAGTTGATGACGTTAAACTCCGCCAAGTTTTTGCCCACCTTTTTATAGATATAGGATCTAAAATCCTGCGCCGAAGATAATCGATACCTAAGGAATGATCCCATCATTCTAAGTAACTTGCTAGCCCCTAGCTCCTTATACATATCAGTTATCTGATTAGGAAAGACAAGTAGTTTTCCGGCTAAAAATTGCGCTACTTTCCATGGCGTCAGCACTAAATCATCACCTAGTATATCCTTAACTAGGTCTAGAATGTACTCATCATCTGTATGAAAAATATGAGGTCCTATCTCATAAGAGCTATCACCTAGTTTAAGCGTAGCAGCAAGGCCACCCACACGATCTGTTTTTTCTATGATAAGACAGCTCTCACCTAATTTTTTTAATTCATGACCACAAAAAATGCCTGCAGGTCCCGCACCTAATATTATATTTGTTTTATTCATACATAGTTTTAGAACCACTTCAACTTCGCTTATTTTTACTTCTAAACGCAAGTTGGCATTATTATTTGATAATTATTATCGCTTGTTAAATGAAAAAAGTACTTGTATTAGGCGCTGGTGGATTTGTAGGTGTACACCTTTCAAAGGCAATAAATGATCATCCCGATTATAATCTTGTTGCCGTAGATATTACTGCTGATAAGTTGACAGAGAATGCTCCCAATGTGGCTATGTTGACTTATGATATTCAGCGAGAGAAGGAGGAGTATGTAAGGTTGATAAGTGAATCTGATATTATAATCAATCTGATTGCAATTGCAAATCCGTCAATCTATGTGTCTGATCCATTACAGACTTTTCAGTTAGATTTTTTGGATAATCTCTTTGTAGTAGAGCAGTGTGTAAAGCTAGGTAAGCGATTAATTCAGTTTTCTACCTCAGAGGTTTATGGTAAGTCGGCTTCTGTCTACAATCCAGATCAAGAATATGAATTTGATGAAGAATCCTCAGATCTTATCTTAGGCCCGATCAATAAGCATCGGTGGATATACTCCTGCTCTAAGCAATTACTTGAGCGTGTCATTCATGCTTATGGTATACAGCAGAACTTAAATTATACAATCATCAGACCATTTAACTACATAGGGCCGATGATCGATTTTCTGCCTACTCATGAGGAGGGCCTGCCTAGAGTCTTCAGTATGTTTATGGATGCTCTGCTTTATGATAAACCAATGTATATGGTCGATGGAGGTAGCCAGAAGCGCTCCTATACGGATATCAGAGATGCGACAAGGGCACACATGATTATCTTAGAAACGGAAGATGAAAGGACTCACCAACAGATAATAAATGTAGGTCAACGCCAAAACGAAATCAGTATACAAGAGTTAGCTGCTAGGATGAATTTTATCTGGGAACAGCAGTATGGAGGTACTGCTGCTACCCTCAAGTCAATCTCCGGAGATGAGTTCTATGGTAAAGGTTATGAAGACTCTGATAGACGAATACCTAATGCTACAAAAATGGAAAAGCTTGGTTGGCAGGTCGAATATGGAGTCGACGGTATCTTACAGCATGCCATGGATTATTACCATAATAAATTTAGTGAAAGTTAATAGCTTGCTATATTGTCTTTATGAATCATGCACCTGTAGTCTTATTCGATGAGTTAAAAAAGGATTTTGTATTGCATGCAAATCCTAATAGTGCTATAGCAATGAAAGCCTACATGAAGGATAAATTCGATATGTATGGCATCAAAACCCCTATACGGAAAGATATCTTAAAACCATACTACCCAGAAGTGAAATCACTCAATAAAAATGACTTTATCGAGTTGATCAAACTGCTTTGGGCTGGAAAACAACGTGATTATCAGTATACGGCAATGGAGTTTCTGCAACGGAATAAGAAGAAACTAGATGTTTCTGATATACCGTTTATTGAAGGCTTGCTTATTGCTAAACCTTGGTGGGATAGCATAGATATGTTAGCCTCCCATATGGTTGGTCATCTGTTTAAAGACGATATAGATACTAGAAATATATGGGTAGAAAAATGGATGGCATCTGATAATATGTGGCTACAGAGGACTTGCTTGATCTTTCAACTTAAGTATGCTAATGAGATAGATTTAGATTTATTGAAGGCTTGCTTATTGCTAAATCTTGGTGGGATAGTGTAGATATGTTGGCTTCTCATATGATAGGGTATTTGTTTAAAGCTGACAAAGACCTAAGAAATAAGTGGATACAAAAATGGATGGCATCTGACAATATGTGGCTACAGAGGACTTGCTTGATCTTTCAACTTAAGTATGCTAGTGAGATAGATTTAGATTTATTAAAGGCTTTGATATTAGAGCTTAAGTCTATTAATCAGTTTTTTATACAGAAGGCTATAGGATGGTCACTTCGGCAGAGTGCTCGTTTCTATCCAGAGGAAGTGCAGGAGTTTGTTGAGGAGAATGAGGATTTGAGTGGATTGGCTAAGCGGGAGGCGCTTAAGCATTTTCTGTGAATACTTATATTGATTCACAAATGACACCAATAGTAAAATTTAATCTTGGCCCAATAGATTTGAATGGAACTCCCTCGACACTCAAAACCTTAAAATATTTGCTAAGCACATCAATCATAACTTGATAATCAAATCCTTTGTGACTAGTATTAATCCGTTTAACCTTATCAAGTCGCCCAATCGCTGCATTCCAAACCTCAGCTGATGAATACTGATCCATTTTCTGTTTACGAAGGATAGTGGATTTCACTAAATGCTTGAGTACGAATGGAATCTTCTTCTCATTTGGAATAGTAACAAACAAATAGCCTGCAGTATGCTCAGCTAAAGTTTTAATATACTCTTCATAATTATAAATGGGAAGATGCTCTAAGGTCTCCATGCACAAACTGATATCAAAAGACTCTTGCTTAGGCTTGAAGGTTTCAAAGGTTTCACACTCATAGAATTTGTAATGGTCAATGTCTCTCCATGACTCATAAGCTAGGTCAAGTCCTCCTTCCCAATTAGCGTCCCAACCCTCATAGTATTCTGGAGAGTGGGGCAGAAAGTTTATCGATTTACCGTCAAAGCATCCTAACTCTAAAACACTATTGTAATCAGGATAATACTTTTCAATACTGCTTTGCATCCAATCGAATCTAGCGGAGTGTAGTTTGCCTCGCAGAGATGATTTATTAAAAAGCCTTTCGTTATAATTGTTTTCAGCCAAAGAGTAGATGTCTAGTATGGACTATTCTTAAACGCTTCATTTAGTTCTTTGTAGTCTAATTCGCCACCAGTATCTTTTAAGTATTCTATTATAGTAATAGCTTTCTTAAGTCTTGTTTTTGAACTTTTAGGTTTTCCGACTAAATAGAGAAGACTTCTTTGTTTACCTGCTGATAAAGTATGAAAAACTTCATTGCCTTCAGGGTCTTGGTAAAATAGCTCTTCCATTTCCTCAGGTAGTGGCATTCCGTATTTACTTTCATCAGGCTTTACATTAAAGCTCACTTCATCGCCTTCAAAAATCTTTAACTCTTTGCGTAACTCTTTGTTTAGTAGGATGTATGCCTTCCCTTTGCCGTTTGGGATAAATGCACAATGGATTTCTTTAAAGCCATTTATAGTTGCTATAAATCTAGCTACTTCTTTTTTCTTATAATACTGAGTTACTTTTTCAGGCACTAGGACAGCATGTCCCCAGACTGATGACCTCATATTTTCGACTTTGCCTTTAAAGGATTTTGGCATTTAATTTACTACTTTGATAAAGCTAAAGAATGTAAGATATGGCTTTTTTAAAAGATGAAAACATCTATGATGTAATAGTTGTTGGTGTAGGATCTATGGGCTCAGCAGCATGCTATTATCTTGCTAAGTCTGGACTTAATGTACTTGGTTTGGAGCAGTTTGAGCTCGTACATGAACGAGGTTCTCATACTGGTGAGAGTAGGTTTGTACGTATGGCATACTTTGAGCATCCTGATTATGTGCCTTTGCTCAGAAAGTCATATGAGAACTGGGATCATATAGAAGAAGTGAGCGGAGAAAAGTTATTTCACAAATCAGGGATTGTTTATTTTGGCACTGCTGATAGTGAGCAAATAACAGGAGTTAAAGAATCAGCTAGTCTATATGAATTGGATATTGAAGAGGTCTCAAAACAAGATGCAAAAACCCGCTTTAGTAATTTTGAACTTCCAGATAACTATGAAACTATCTATGAAGCGAATGCAGGATTTGCTCTGCCAGAAAAAACAATCAAGACTTACGCTAAACAAGCTATTTCACAAGGCGCTAAGATTTTAACTCAAGCGACATTGCATGAATGGGCATATGAAGGTGGCTGTGTAAGCTGTAGTACTTCAAAAGGTATATTTAAATCAAAGAAAATTGTTTTTACTGCTGGAGCATGGACTCAAAGCCTAGTGCCAGAACTAAGAAATAAACTACAAGTAACTCAACAGCTATTAGTTTGGTATAGGCCTACGGATATTGATAAATACAGAGAGGATAATTTTAAATGTTGGTCAATTGCTGATCCTGCTTATGATGGGATGTTTTACGGATTCCCAGTTTTTAATCCTGACAACCCAACTATAAAACTAG
>CALFUQ010000268.1 GCA_937929885.1 uncultured Saprospiraceae bacterium | reverse complement strand
TTTATGGCCTTGGTAGATATGCACAACACTGAACAGTAGTGCTGGCAATAATATAGCCGACAACTGTCCTACAATGGTATGTCCAGAAAAAGCTAGTAGATAATTGATAAAAAATCCTCTGAAAATTATCTCCTCACATACCCCAGCAGTAAAAGCTGCGAAAGTAAAATGTGCAAGCTCCTTACTATTGCTTGGCAAGAAAGGAGTATTCTCAGAAAGCTTGTTTATTGTTTTTTGTTTTCTAGATGGATTAAGTGTCTCAAAAATCAAATCACCCAAATAGAGAATCACAAATCCTAAAGTACAACCCACCACTATAATACCCATGATCGGAATACTGAAGCCAAACGACGCAATACTCCTACCATAAAAAAGCCATGCTCCCAGAATCAAAAATGAAGCTATCCACATTATTAACCCATTTGAGTAATAGAGGGCAATCTTTTGCTTAGACGAAAAATTAAGCTCAGACATATCTGTCTTCCCTTGTATGATAGCCATAAAAGGGATAACCAAACCTATCAATATGAATAAAATATGATCAGCAGTACCTAAGAGAAAGTCTCCCACTACTTATCGTCTTTCTTAGTATCCTTTTTTGTATCCTTCTTGATGTCCTTTACAGCTTTTTCGACATCATCTGTCGCCTTTTTAAGCTTTTCGAGGTCTTTATCTTTCTTAGATTTTGTAGCGCCATTTGATTTTACTACATCAGGTTTTTCTGTACTATCCGATTTCTTTTCTGAGAAAGTAAACCCCTTCTTATCAGTACCAATATAGATTGTATCTCCAGCAACTAAATCTCCAGCTAATAACTGCTTCGATAATTCATTGATCAATTCGTTTTGGATTACACGCTTTAGTGGTCTTGCTCCGAACTGAGGATCATAACCTAGATCTGCTAATAAACCCATTGCGCTATCGGTGATTTCCATTTTGAGCTCACTCTTTGCAAGGTTTTTGTGTACTTTTTTAAGAAGAAGGAAAGCGATTTTTTTAATCTCTTCTTTAGTCAATGGCAAGAACATGATACGCTCATCTATCCTATTAAGGAACTCAGGTCTTAGTCTTTCTTTGAGCAAATCAAAGACTTCTAGTTTTGTGGTTTCTATGATGTCCTTTTTGTGCTCATCTCCAACTGCGGCAAGATCCTCAAAATTCTCTAAGATCGTAGCAGCACCCATGTTAGAGGTCATGATGATTATCGTATTCTTGAAGTTTGCTACCCTACCTTTGTTATCTGTCAATCGTCCATCGTCTAGGACTTGTAACAAGATGTTAAATGTGTCTGGGTGAGCCTTCTCAATCTCATCGAGTAACACAATCGAATATGGTTTTCTTCTTACCGCTTCAGTCAATTGACCTCCTTCATCATAACCCACATATCCAGGAGGAGCCCCTACTAATCGAGATACAGAATGTTGCTCCTGAAACTCACTCATATCAATCCTCGTAATGGCATTCTCATCATCAAACAAAACTTCAGCTAAGGCTTTTGCTAGCTCTGTCTTACCGACCCCAGTAGGTCCTAGGAATATAAAAGAACCAATCGGTTTTTGGCTGTCTTGCAGCCCCGCTCTACTTCTTCTTACTGCATTGGATACCGCGATAACTGCTTCATGCTGACCTATCAATCTTTGTCCTATGTCTTCTTCTAGTTTTAGCAATTTAAGTTTTTCACTCTTTTGCATTTTAGATACTGGGATCCCAGTCCACCTTGCAACTACCTCTGCAATATCATTCGCCGTTACTTCTTCATTTGTAAATCTACTTTCATCTGGTAGCTTATCTAATTTTTCTTCAGCAGCTTTGAGCATTGCTTCCTTCTCCTTCATGTCACCGTACCTTATCTTAGCTACTAACTCGTAATCACTATCTCGCTCTGCCTTATCTGCAGTATGTTCTAGGTCTTCAATTTCTTTCTTAATATTTTGGAGAGTGTCTACGATTTCTTTTTCACTTTTCCATCGAGCCGTCACAGAGTCTAATTTCTCTTTTGCATTTGCTATCTGCTCACTGATTTTCTTAAGTTTCTTTTCATCTTTTTCTCTTTTGATCGCCTCTCTTTCGATCTCTAGTTGACGTACTCTTCGATCCATCTCATCTACCTCCTCAGGGACTGAGTCAAGTTCTAGTCTTAATTTCGCAGCTGCCTCATCGATAAGGTCAATCGCCTTGTCTGGCAATTTACGCTCAGATATATATCTGTGTGATAACTCTGCTGCGGCGATAAGCGCCTCATCTAGAATGTCAATCTTATGATATACCTCGTACTTGTCTTGTATTCCTCTTAGGATTGAGACTGTATCTTCTACAGAAGGTTCATCGATATAAACGGTCTGAAACCTTCGAACCAAAGCCTTATCCTTCTCAAAGTACTTTTGGTATTCATCGTGGGTAGTCGCACCTATCGTCCTTAATTCACCACGAGCTAGTGCAGGCTTCAAAATATTAGCTGCATCCATCGCTCCATTACCTCCACCAGCACCTATCAATGTATGGATTTCATCTATGAATAGTATCACCTCCCCATTACTACTCTTCACTTCTTTCACTACTGCCTTAAGACGCTCTTCGAATTCCCCTTTAAATTTTGCACCTGCAATTAGTGATGCGATGTCAAGCACATAGATTTTTTTAGAGGCCAGATTTTCTGGAACATCTTGATTGATTATTCTCCATGCTATTCCTTCTATGATTGCGGTCTTACCTACACCAGCATCACCGATAAGGATCGGATTATTTTTCTTTCTTCTTGATAAAATGTGGAGTATCCTTCTTATCTCTTCATCTCTTCCTACAATCGGATCTAGTTTCCCAGACTCTGCTCTTTCATTTAAGTTGATGGCAAATTTCTTTAAGGCATTGTACTGATCGTCTCCGTGCTGGTCTGTTACTTTTCTACCTTTTCTTAATTCTGCTATCGCTGCTTTAATACCATCTTCTGATGCTCCAAGATCCTTGAGGATAGTAGAAGTTTTATCCTTTCCTTTTATAATTCCTAAAAGAATAAGTTCCACTGAGATGAATTCATCTTCAAAATCTTTGAGCGCTTTTTTTGCTACTGCTAATGCTTTGTTAGCGTCGTTAGTCAGGTATTGCTTTTGAGAACCTTCTACCTTCGGTAATCTCTCAATGGCTTTATTTAATTCTTTCTTTAGTTGGATAACATTGATACCCATCTTCTGAAAAATGAACTCCGCCAACTTCTCATCTACCTCAAAAACCCCTTTCACCACATGAGCGGTATCTACAGATTGTTGATCTAACTGTCCAGCAATCTGCTGTGCTTTGAGAATAGATTCCTGTGCCTTAATCGTAAAATTATCGTAAGTCATATCTGCTTCTTTCTTATGTTGTTATACTGAGAATGTTGTCAAATTTCATCCCATTTTTAATATGGGAAATTTTGACATGTAAATAGCCTAAATCAATGTCTTTTTGTCATTTATTCAAACTTTATTCGACTTATAACCTGTCTTAATGTAAATACACCAGTATTTTATAAAACAAAATTAATAAATCATTAACCGCTTTAGAGTGGTGTTAATAAAACAGAAAGTTTTCCAGAATGGTTATAATACTATATTCTCCATGAAAATCGATATTATGAAAAAGTATTTTGTGCTACTCATCAGCTTCCTGATACTCTATCCAACATTAGATGCTCAGTATTTTGGAAGGAATAAACCTAGATATCAAAAGTTTGATTTTAAAGTTAGGGAGACAGATAATTTCGATATCCACTTTTACATGAAGAATAGAGATGCTGTTGATCGTATAGCTCAGCAAACGGAGCAGTGGCATGATATGATACAGCAGATCCTCAGAGATACCTTCTATACAGCTAATCCTGTAATCTTCTATAATAACCATGCAGAATTCCAAGAGACTAATGCTAGTGGAGGAATTATAAGTGTAGGGATGGGAGGGTTTACTGACTTTCTCAAAAATAGAGTTGTAATGCCTTTCACACACAGTAACCAAGCAACTAATCAGGTGCTCGGTCATGAGCTAGTGCACGCCTTCCAACTTAAAATGGTTATCAAAGGAGATTCGACAAATATGGAAAGTCTCGCGCAGATTCCTCTGTGGATGATAGAAGGTATGGCAGAGTATATGTCACTAGGAAGAGTAGATCCATTCACCTCTATGTGGATGAGGGATGCGTTAATCAATGATAATATCCCTGAGCTTAAGAAGATGGCTAACCCAAGATATTTCCCTTATAGATATGGACAAGCACTTTGGTCCTACTTGGCTGGGTTTTATGGAGACGATGCAATCGAACCAATATTTAAGTACACCGCTAAGTATGGTGTTGAGCCAACATTCGAACACCTCCTAGGAGAAGAGGTTAATCAAATCGGTGAGAACTGGAAAGCAGCGATGGAAGAACATTATGCTCCTTACATGAATAATAAGAAGGAAAGATTTGTTGGCAAAAAATTATTGTCAGAAGACAACTCGGGAAAAATTAATGTCTCTCCAGCTCTTAGTCCCAACGGTCGTTATGTTGTGTATTTATCTGAGAAGGATCTTTTCTCTACCGATCTTTTCCTCGCTGATGCTAAGACTGGTAAGATTCTAGGTAAAATAGCAAGTCTGGTAAAAGATTCTAATCTAGATGCGCTTAATGCGCTAGAGTCTTCTGGTGCGTGGTCGCCCAATAGTAAGGACTTTGCTTTTGTAGGTTTTGAGAAAGGTCAAAATGTGATCGTAATAAAAGAGGCTTCTACAGGAAAACTGATCAAAAATATATCGATACCTAAAGTGCCAAGTATCGCAAGCTTGGTGTATACTCCTGATGGAAAAGAAATTGTATTCAGTGGACTAGTACAGGGTCAGCCAGATCTTTATGCAGTCAATATAAAAACTAGTAGAGTGAGACAGATTACTGATGATGTATATTCAGAAATACAACCAAACTTTAATCATACTGGAGATAAGATGGTCTTTAGTTATGATAAGAAAAGTATGGACGGTGGTCGAACGTTTGGAAAGTATACTTATGACATAGCTGTTATGGATTTTGCTTCTGAGGAAATCAACATACTAGATGTATTTCACCAAGCAGATAATCTTAACCCATCATTTGATCATGAAGGAAACATCTATTTTATGTCAGATAGAGACGGCATAAGAAATCTTTATAGATATAATACTGCCAGTACAGAAGTGTATCAAATGACTGATCTGGTTACAGGTATCAGTGGTATCTCAAGATATAGTCCTGCAATAGCCGTATCTACTAAAAGAGATAGAGTACTTTTTACCCACTATTATGACAATAGCTATAACATCTATCAAGCCGAATCTGACAAGTTTGTTAATGAGTTAGTAGATCCTACAACATTAGATTTTACCGCTGGGACGCTGCCTATTACTGGAACAGGAAAGGTAGATATCGTGAATAAGAATTTAAATAATATTGATAATCTAGGATTAGCAGATGCCTCTACTTTTAGGACTTCTAAGTACGATCCTAATTTTAAGCTAGATGATATTAGAGGTGGTACTGGCGTAGGAGTAAGTAATGGGACTTTCGGTAGTTACACTGGTTTGCAAGGAGGAATAAGTGCTGTTTTTGGAGACTTGCTAGGTAATAATCAAATTTTCGCACAGGCGGCGGTCAATGGTGAAATTTTGGATTCTGGTGGTCAAGCTACTTATATCAATAGAACAAACAGACTTGCCTGGGGACTAGGATTATCTCATATCCCGCTCAGGACCGGCTATCAAAATTATGTAAACGAGACAGTAACCTTAGACGGACAGACCTTCAATTCGATTGTAAGGGAGCTTAACCTCATTCGCATATTTGATGAGAGTTTAAATCTATTCGCATTTTATCCGTTTAGTACTACCCTTAGATTAGAAGGTGGTCTAGCAGGAAATTATAGAGGATTTAGATGGGATAAATATTCAGACTATTATGTGCCGACTAACACAGGTGGATTCCAATATATAGGGCAAGATAGAGAGCGCCAAGAAGTTGGAGACGAGTTACAATTTAACAGCTTCTATACTTTACAAAAAGGATTCGGAGCTTCTACTAACATAGCATTGGTTGGCGACAACTCATACATGGGATTAACGTCTCCGCTTGTGGGTCATCGATTTAGAATTTCTGTAGAGCGCAATTTTGGTTACAATAATTACTATGGGGCATTGGTCGATCTAAGAAAGTACTGGAGAGCTAAGCCTTTTACTCTTGCTGTTAGAGGAATGGCATACGGACGATTCCAAGAGGATGTTACTTCAATCTATCCGATTTGGCTAGGGCAGATGGGATTTGTAAGGGGTTATAATTATGTCTTTAATCAAAACCCTGCAAACAATCCAGGCAACATTGATATCGATCAGATGCTCGGATCAAAGCTAGGCATGTTTAATGCAGAGATAAGATTACCTTTTACTGGGCCTAGAAGATTGGCTTTGATTCCTTCTAAATTTTTACTTTCTGATCTAGCAATATTTTTTGATTCGGGGATAGTCTTTGACGAGTTTAGCGATGTCTCAGATGGAGAAGTACGTAGGGTGATTCAGCGTGATTCCGATGGTGGAATCATTAGAGATACAAATGGGAATCCACTCTACATAGATCAAACCATAAAACCTGAGTTCGCTATGAGTGTAGGTATCTCTGCAAGGGTAAATCTTTTCGGCGCATTAATCGTAGAACCGTATTTCGCATGGCCGCTACAACCTAACACTAGTGCTCAGTTTGGATTTAACTTTATCCCTGGTTGGTAGTTTAAAAAAAAATTACGAAAGGTCGTCTTAGTTAGGCGGCCTTTTTTATTCGTAGCGGAGAGACTCGATAGGATCAAGTCTTGAAGCCTTGAGGGCAGGATAGATTCCAGAAATCACCCCAACAATCACGCATACCATAAAGCCTAAAAACATCCATGCCCAAGGTATAATGAACTCAGACTTTGTGATCAAACTCATAATATTACCCACACCAATCCCTAACACAATACCTACAAGACCTCCCATTAAACAGATGACTACAGCTTCTGTGAGAAACTGAATTAAAATATTAGACCTAGTAGCACCTAATGCTTTTCTAACTCCTATTTCTCTGGTACGCTCGGTTACTGATACAAGCATAATATTCATCAAACCAATCGCTGCACCTAGTAAGGTGATCAAAGCAATGGCCACAGCACCTAGTCTTAACTCGGTGGTCATTTCACGCAAAGTATCAAGGATCCCATCACTCTTTCTGATATCAAAATCGTTATCGTCTGCTGCGCTGAGTTTTCTGATATTACGCATTAAGCCAATCGTATGTTCTACAGCATTATCCACTTGTGACCCTAATGCTACCGCAGCAGTAATATTGTAATTACGCTTTGCATATCCATAGAGTTGTTTTGCTTTTACTATAGGTATGTATACTCTATTATCATTACTACCTCCCATAGAAGAGCCCTTCTCTTTAAGTACGCCTATGATTTTATATTTATTAGCATTGATACTTACTACTTTACCTACAGGATTTTTTTCGGCTCCATCAAAAAGTTTATCCACTATCTCGCTACCTAAGATCACTTTGCTGCTTCCACTTGTAATCTCAGTATTGGTAAAACCCCTACCCTGAGCCATCTCATAGGAAGAGACTATAAAGTAATTTTCGTCAACACCATATAACCTTACTGTTGGGTTGGTTTGATTTTCGCCATACTTCAGTGTAGCATTAGAAGAGCACCTGGTATTAATCGATACTTGAGCACCTCCAAAAGTAAAGTCGTCCTTATACCTCATCGCCTGATCAAATGTAATAGGCTCTCCAGATCTTGACCTCCTACCACCTCCACTAGACTTAACACGCTCACGCTTAGGATACACACTGAAAGAGTTTGCCCCAAGCTTATTAAAGCTATCACTCATAGAAAACAGAATCGCATCTATCGCAGTAAGAATACCCACCAAGCAAGTAATACCCACCGCAACAATGAGCAAGGTCAACAATGACCTAAGAAAATTATTCCTGATAGCATGGAAGGCAACCTTGATGTTTTCGAGAAACTTCATTTTAAATAAAGGTAGTTATGCTCAGTTAGTAATACGATAAAAATAGTCTATCCATAATTATTAATAGATAAACAACCCAAAATGCTTGATTAAGCTTGATTGTAGCAGTTGTTAATTACTGATTTAATTTCATCGTGGAATTGACCATTACTACCTATGACCATTTTCTTATCAAAGTAATCATCTCCACCATAGAAATCTGTTATCCTTCCTCCTGCTTCCTCTACTATAATCACGCCAGCAGCGATATCCCATATATTGATAGTCGTCTCGTAATAAAAATCCAATCTGCCACAGGCTACAAAACACAAATCTAGCGCAGCCGCTCCTAGTCGTCTAATTCCTCTCGCATTTTTAATCCAATATCGCACACACTCAATTAGCGGATCTGTATTCTCTTCATTAGAATATGGAAATCCCGTTGCTAGAATAGCTCTGTCTAAGCGATCAGTTTTACTTACACTAATCTTACGATCATTCATAAATGCACCCTTCCCTTTTTGAGCATGGAAACATTCATCTTGCATGATGTTGTATACTACGCCAAAAACCACTTCATCTCCCTGTCGCAAAGCTACACTAACTGCGAAGTAAGGAATTTGATGCAAAAAATTGGTCGTGCCATCCAAAGGATCGATAATCCACTGATAGTCACCTGCTCCCGCTTGCTCCACCGTCCCCTCTTCTGTAATGAAGCTACACCCTGGAATTAGATCTGCTAAAACTGGGACCAATTTCTCTTCTGCTGTTTTGTCTACATAAGACACAAGGCTGTTTAATTCTTTCTCTTCTATATCACCCGCTTGAACTTTCTCAAGTTCTCCTTTGATATAATTCCCAACTTCTTTTACTATTTGAATTGCTTTAGAAATTATTTCTGATGAGACTCCGTTATCCATAAATCAAAGCTACTATTCTTTCTTAAATCAAATAAACCATGAAGTACTGTATTTGCGTTTTCTTTTTTATTGCCCTTATATCATCTTGTGCAACTTCAAAGCAAAACTCATGGCTTAAAGAACACAGTAACTCTCTCGCTAAAGCAGAGTTGCCCAGAGCAACTAGTGATGAAAAACTAGATATCCTAATGACAAGCTATGCTGAGATGATGCACCAGAGTCTTGACTTCTTAAACCCCAAAAAAGGAATTGCCTTTGCAGAAAAATATAACGAGCAGCACAAAGACCTAATCGTAGAAATACTAGAAGGAGTAAATGAAAACTATGGCACACTTTCTAAATCGCAAAAGATAGCTAAGGGTATCGGCTTGATGGGTAAGCCTTATGCTAAAGATTTTATAGAACTCTTTCCGCGGTTTCAGAAAAAGTATAAGCTGCTTAATTCTGTTACTGATATTAATAAAAGAATTAAGGAGGCGGTGTTGGAGAAGTTAGGATTATAAGAATTTACTCCTCTCTGTCACTTTGTGACATTCTTCTCTTTCAAAGTAGAGGGCCCTATTTACCTCCCTTGGAAGAGAGGAACAAAACGCTTTTTTAAGCTTTGTGCTGTTGATCTTTATCTTACAAGAGAGTGTCAGGGAGAGTTAAACAAAAAAAGGCATCTCAATTATGAAATGCCTTAAATTTTCTTTTTGTGGCGTCCTAAAATAGGTTGACAACAAATCAGCCTTAAATTGAAAGAAGAAGGAATTACACTTAAAAAGCGAACCCAGCGCGATTATAATATGGGCTTTAAATTATCAGTTGTTGCGCAAGTTGAAAAAGGTGAAATG
>CALFUQ010000267.1 GCA_937929885.1 uncultured Saprospiraceae bacterium | reverse complement strand
TTAGTCATAGCTCTAAATGCAGTCTCCTGATATAGGTCTTTCGCATCTTCATCATTCTTAGTCAGGTTGTACGCAAACGAATTAAGTGAGCTCGTAAGCGCATCAAATTTGTTGTTGAATTCTATTGTTGACATAAATTATTCTTTTGGTACACCTCAAAGATAGCCTAAGGTTAAACAAAACACAAAAATAAGTTGAACAAAATTCAAAATAATTTTATATTATAACAATATTGCTTTGTAATTAGTTGACTAACAACTGTTTGTGTAATTATTGTGAGTCAATAATTTTCAGTGAAAAATGAAATTATTTCTGTGCTTTATAGATTAATAGCAAAGCAATAGCCCCAAAAAGGATATTTGGTGCCCACATGCCTATCTCTGCGCTTACACTTAAGTTTTCTGCAAATGTCTTAGTGAACTTAGATAATATTACGTAGGCTGAGCCAATAATAACTCCAACTGCCAGGTGTAAGCCCATGCCTCCTCTTACCTTCTTAGACGCTACAGCCATTCCTATCAAGGTCATAATTATAATCGTGAATGGATCAGCCATGCGACGTTGTAGCTCGATATGATATTTTTTTGTGTTGTCTAGTCCTCTAGATTGTTCGACGTTAATATATTCCTTTAATTCTGAGGTCGTCATCATTTCCATCTGTTTAGTATAGTGTACAAAATCACTAGGTTGAAAATTGAGTGCCGTGTCAAGCTTCTCTGACTCACCCAAGATTATAGTTTCGTCCATGTCGTCGAAACCTCTCTTGACATAGTTTTCTAGCGTCCATATATCTGGTGCCTCCTTATAAGCAATCTTATCTGCTTGTATTAGATCTACCAAAACACCTAAAGAATCATAGTTTTCCAACCGAAAGTTCTGAGCTGTAGAATCCCTATTCTTATAGTGCTTGATATAAATCTTTGCATCGGGGCTTATAAAAAAGTGAATGTTGTTAGAAAGATTTTTCTTTTTGCTTTTGCTTAAGTATTCTGCTTCAAATTCGTTTTTATCCTTCGTCGTTTTAGGGATTAGATAATTAGTCCCGTACCACAATGCACCCGCAATTAAAAAGCTGCTTATAAGGTATGGTACAATTAATCTATTGAAGCTTATACCAGACCCTAGCATTGGTATAATTTCTGTATTCCTTGCTAACCTTGACGTAAAAAAGACTACTGAGATCAATGCAAATAATGGCCATAGTAATCCATTAATCCATGGAATAAAATTTAGGTAATAGTCTACAAGTATCTGCTTGACGGATAGGTCTTGATCTATAAACCTGTTAATCTTATCAGAAAAATCTATTACTATAGATGCCATCGTAATAAGAAAACAGGCAAAGAAGAAAGTGCCTAAGTATTTCTTAATGATATATCTGTCAAGAATGGTTAGCATGTTATATCCATAGGTCTTATAATCTAACGTCTAATCGCTTAACCTGTGTGTCTTTCCAACTACTGAATGTGCCTTTAATAATCTGTACTCGTGCTTCTTCCATAAGCCAGAGGAAAAAACTAAGATTGTGTAGGCTCGCTATTTGTGCTCCCAGCTGCTCCTTTACATTGAACAAATGCCTTAGATAGGCCTTACTGTGTTTTCTGCTAGTAAGTGATTTAGACTGTGGGTCTATTGGGCTGTAATCCTTTTTCCACTTTTCGTTTTTGATATTAATCACACCTTCAGAGGTGTATAGGTGACCATGTCTTGCGTTTCGAGTAGGTAACACACAGTCAAACATATCTATTCCTAAAGCGACACACTCTAGCAAGTTACTAGGGGTGCCCACACCCATAAGGTATCGTGGCTTATCGACTGGTAATATCTTGCATACTAGATCGGTCATTGCATATAGGTCTTCATGAGGCTCACCTACTGATAGACCACCGATAGCGTTTATCTCCGCTCCTTTGGATGCGATTACTTCTGCGGACTCTTGTCTTAAGTCGTTGTAGGTGCTGCCTTGCACTATCGGTGCAAACACTTGCTTATGACCATAGAGTGGCTCTGTGTTTTCAAAATGCTTTATGCATCTATCTAGCCAACGGTGAGTCATTGCTAATGACTTTTTAGCATAGTTATACTCACAAGGATAGGGGGTGCACTCATCAAAAGCCATGATAATATCTGCTCCTATTTTTCTCTGAATTTCTATGGTGTTCTCTGGCGAGAATAAATGTTTAGATCCGTCTATATGAGATTTAAAAATTGCCCCCTCCTCTTTAAGTTTTCGTTGACCACTCAAAGAAAAAACTTGATAGCCGCCACTGTCCGTAAGCATCGGCTTATCCCAACCAATAAACTTGTGTAGACCTCCTGCGGCTTCTATGACTTCCATTCCTGGTCTCAAGTAAAGGTGATAGGTATTGCCTAAAATTATTTGTGCATTGACTTGATCAACTAGCTCTTTTTGGTGAACAGCCTTTACCGTGCCTTGTGTGCCTACTGGCATAAAAATCGGAGTCTGGATAATACCATGATCAGTTTCGAGTGTTCCTGCGCGGGCGCTGGATTTAGGGTCTGTTGCTTCTAATTTATAACTCATCTTATATCCGCTTATATCTTGCTAAATCCATTCTTAATAATATCCCCATCATAATAGAAAAAATCAATAATGACGATCCTCCCTTGCTCAAGAATGGAAGTGGAATACCAACAACTGGCATGATCCCCATCGTCATTCCTATATTGATAAAAAAGTGTAGAAATAAAATACCTGCAAGTCCATATCCATAATTTGTTATAAACTTAAACTTAGAGCGCTCCGCTATATTCGTAATCCGAAATAATAATAGAACATACAAAACGATTACACTAATACTTCCAATAAACCCCTGCTCTTCTCCCACTGTGCTAAAAATGAAATCTGTGTTTTGCTCAGGCACATAATTAAACTTCGTGAAGTTACCGTTCATATATCCCTTGCCTTGAATACCTCCAGACCCTATCGCCAGTTGAGATTGTATAATGTTATACCTTGCTCCTTGTGGGTCAGTAAGATCAGGTCTTAACCATACATTAATTCTTTCTTGTTGGTGTGGTTTTAATACATTATTAAATACAAATGAAGAACCAAAAGCAAACAACAACAGAAAGGTTAGGGTGGGTAATCCAGCAAATATCAGTTGTCTGTTTGTCACATTGTTGATCCAAAAACAAATACCTATCACCAATAGTCCAAACCCTAGTGACGCTTGTGGTAGTATATCAAAATACTTAGCTATTACCCCAACCAAAATAAGGACTACTGCTGATCCTAGTAATTTTAAACCATTTAATTTTCTACTTAACAAGATGATTGAGCTTAACACAAATAAGCTAATTAATACTATCCATGGCTCATACATTATAGAGAAGATAAACACTAGTGCCATCATCAGTCCTGCCACATAAATTGCAGGCGTCAAACCTTGTCTGAAAAACATAATAGCAAAAGACAGAAAGACCATAGCAGATCCAAAATCTGGCTGCAATAGAATAAGCCCAATAGGTAAAGCTATCAACCCAAAGGCAATTAAAATAGTTTGTCTGTTGCGAAAGTCTGAGGAATAATTAGACAAGAAGCTTGCTAGCGCGAGTGTTGTTGCTAGCTTGGCGAACTCTGATGGCTGAAAAGACACTCCAGCAAAGGAGTACCAGGCGGTTGATCCTTTTATGTTAGCACCAAAAATTAATACCCCTAACAAAAGCACCATTCCAAAAATATATATGGGGTAAGAAAGCGTATCCCAGTTACGCCAATTAATGGTAACCGCAACTACCAAAGCAACCAATGAAATTAGAACCCAAATAGCTTGTTTACCAACAATCGAACTAAAATCAATTATATCTCCTAGTTGTGCTTGCTCCGTAGAAAACAGCATAAGCATCCCGATGATAACAAGACTCAGATAAATAGAAAAAGTAATCCAGTCAAATGTTCTCTCTGCTGCTGGTGAAGCATTATAACCTGGCATTTAAAATTCTTTATCTGATTAGCTCTGACTTGCTTACTTGATCTTTGATTGGTATTGCTTGAGGAAACTCATCTTTGAGTTCTTGGATGAAAGCCTGTAATTCTAGCTTTGTTTTGAATGCCCCAACTTTAACTAAGTACCAAGGATTCCTGTGTTCCCAATTTAGGTACATTCCAGGATACGCTTCTTCAAACTTTGCTTTGTTAGCTTCCATTTTCCTGCGGTCGTCGGTTGAGATAATTTGTATTCTCCACCCCTCGACCATTGAGTTAGTTCTATTTTGATTTATGTATTGATCCATTATAGACCTCACACTTCCATGCTCTGTGATTTGGATACCTTGACCCATCCCTTCTACACAAAAGAAAATCATTATAAATAACCAACAATACTTCATAGTGCTAAGATAAATTAATTTTTGCCGTGGCATTGCTTATACTTCTTGCCACTTCCACATGGGCATGGTGCATTTCGTCCTACTTTTTGTTCCGCCCTCTTAAAGGTTTCTGGTTTTGACTTCCTGCTTACTCCTGCCGCCGCAGCTTTAGCTGCCATCTCTGATCTACTTGTTTGTGTCTTACTAAGGTCGGTTTTTTGTTCTCTAGCCTCTTGTAAGTTCCCTTCTTCTCTTAAGACCAATCTTCCCTTCATTAGATATGCGCTGACTTCTTCGTTTACCTTATAGATCAACCTTTCAAACAAATCATACGCTTCCATTTTATAAATAACAAGAGGATCCTTCTGCTCGAATGAAGCTGCCTGTACAGACTCTTTTAGTTCATCCATAGATCTTAAGTGCTCCTTCCAGCTATCATCTATAATAGCTAACGTAACCGCCTTCTCTATATCCTTCATGATGGATGCTCCATCAGTATTTATCGCTTCTTCAAGGTCAGCCGCAATCGGTAAAGGTTTAGAAGATCCATCTGTAAACGGTATAGCAATTCTCTTATACTTGTGCCCCTCCTGCTCGTATACTCTCTTGATCACTGGCAGCAACACCTCTTTAATCTTGTCTCCTTTTCGTTCATAAAACTCGCTAGTCTGCGTCTGTAACTTTGATATTATCTCATCTTCATTACCTTCATCAAATGAAGCTTTATCTATATCTGGGTCTACTCCAAGTATCCTTAAACATTCATTTCTAAAACCTTCATAGTTGTCTACAGACCTAAAATCCACAACGATGTTATCCACTAGAGAGGTAAACATGTTATGTAAATCTATCGATAGACGCTCTCCAGATAAGGCATTGTTTCTTTTAGAGTAGATTGCTTCTCTCTGGATGTTCATCACATCATCATACTCTAACAATCGTTTCCTTATTCCAAAGTTATTTTCCTCCACTTTTTTCTGCGCTCTTTCTATAGACTTCGAGACCATGCTATGTTGGATAACTTCTCCTTCCTGATGTCCCATCTTATCCATCATCTTCGCTATTCGCTCTGACCTGAAGAGACGCATAAGGTTATCCTCTAAGGAAACAAAAAACTGAGAAGATCCAGGATCTCCTTGTCGTCCTGCTCTACCTCTTAGCTGCCTATCTACTCTTCTCGAGTCATGTCTCTCTGTTGCTACTATAGCTAAGCCTCCTGAAGCTTTTACTTCATCTGAAATCTTGATATCTGTTCCTCTACCCGCCATATTGGTAGCTATAGTTACGTTGCCCGCTTTACCAGCTTCTGCTACGACTTCTGCCTCTCTCTGGTGCTGCTTTGCATTCAAGACATTGTGGGTGATACCCTTAATCTGTAGCATCCTACTTAGCTTCTCGGATATTTCCACAGAGGTTGTTCCTACTAAAACAGGCCTACCTCCGCTAGTAAGCTTACCTATCTCATCTATGACAGCGTTATATTTTTCTCTTCCTGTTTTATAAACCAAATCTTCTCTATCGTCTCTTGCTATAGGTTTGTTTGTGGGAATTACTACCACTTCAAGTTTGTATATATCCCAAAGCTCTTTCGCCTCTGTCTCTGCTGTACCCGTCATCCCACAGAGCTTGTGATACATTCTGAAATAGTTTTGTAATGTCACAGTAGCATAAGTCTGAGTAATGTCTCCTACTTTAACATTTTCCTTTGCCTCTAGTGCTTGGTGAAGACCATCAGAATATCTCCTACCCTCCATCATACGTCCAGTCTGCTCATCGACTATTTTTACCTGACCATCCATAACCACATACTCATCATCTTTTTCAAATAATGTATATGCCTTTAGCAATTGAGAAACTCCATGTAGTCGTCTAGACTTAATAGAATAGTCTTGTACTAGTTTTTCTCTTTCGTCTGATAAACTTTTGCCACTTGCGTTTTCCTCGTCATCTATCTGTTGCATGTCAGTAGCTATATCTGGCATGATAAAGAAGTTCACATCCTGCTCTCCCTTAGCCATAAAGTCTGCACCCTTCTCTACTAGTTCTACGTTTCTATTTTTTTCGTCTATTGTGAAGAGAAGTGGCTCATCTACTAGGTGCATGTTTTTAGATTGCTCCTGCATATAGAAGTTTTCTGCTTTTTGGAGCATCACTTTTACACCGTCTTCACTTACGAATTTAATTAGTGGTCTATACTTAGGTAGCGCTCGGTGTGCTCTAAGAAGTGCCAACCCTGCTTCTCCTTCCTGGTGACCCACAGCTCCTTCTTTGAATAATCTTTTAGCCTCTGCAAGATATCCAGTTGCTAGTTTTCTCTGCTCTGCTACTAGGCGTTCTACTTTTGGTTTTAATTCTATGTACTCCTGCTCTTCTTGACCTTTAGGTACTGGACCAGAAATAATCAATGGCGTCCTTGCATCATCTATCAAAACAGAATCCACCTCATCAATCATCGCAAAGTGATGCTTACCCTGCACTCTTTCTGAATCTGATCTTACCATGTTATCTCTCAGGTAGTCGAAGCCAAATTCATTATTCGTACCGTAGACAATATCAGACTTATATGCATTGACTCTTTCCGCAGAGTGTGGTTTGTATTTATCGATACAATCAACCGTTAGGTAAAGGAACTCAAAAATTGGTCCTACCCATTCTCCATCTCTTCTTGCTAGGTAATCATTGACCGTAATCACATGCACACCTTGTCCTGATAAGCCATTTAGGTAGGCTGGCAATGTTGCGACCAATGTCTTCCCTTCTCCTGTCATCATCTCTGCAACCTTTCCTTCATGCAGCGTCATACCTCCTATGAGTTGCACATCATAATGTACCATGTTCCATGTAATCTCTGCACCTGCTGCCTTCCAAGTATTTTGCCATGTTGCTTGAGACCCACTAATGCTCACGTACTCTTTTTTAGCTGCCAATTCTCTGTCATGGTCAGATGCTGTCACTACAACTTCTGAGTTGGTAGAAAACCTTCTACATGTTTCTTTGACTACAGCAAACGCTTCTGGTAGTATTTCTTTTAATATGTTCTCGAGGTGCTTATCTCTTTCCTTTTTTGCTTCATCAATTTCCTTGTAAAGCTCCTCCTTGGCATTCATGTCGGTCTCTGCTTCGACTTCTTTGTTTAGCCCATCTATATCTTCATCTATGCCCTTTAGGTGCTCTGCGATTCGCGCTCTAAACTCTATAGATTTATTCCTAAGATCATCATTAGACAATGACTGATAGTTCTCGAAATTATCATTGATTTCATCTATAATAGGCTGGTAAGCTTTTACATCTCGATCGTACTTAGTACCAAAAACCTTTTTGAATAATTTTAACATCTTTATCTTCTTATCTGTGAGGCTCGACAAAGTTAATTTCTATTGTCGGCATTATAATATCGTGCTTCTATTTCAACTATCTATTATCATATATTATTCCATACCAATAGAAGAGAATTTATGTGCCATTATGACACCAATTTGTTGGTCCTTCTCTTGTGGCTTAGAAAATATGGCTGCTTTCTTACTTAATAAGTGAAGTGAGCTTTCTTGTAAGTGCTTTAGAAAATTTATACTCTTTAGCTAGCAGAATAAAAATGGCTATTGCAAAAATTGAATTTCTTGCTATTTCGACTATCCATGCACTTTCGAAATAAAATGGTCTTACGACCAATATCTCTAAAGAAATTATGGATGCTGCTAACAGAAAAAGACCAACTACTAACCCGCCCATCCACTTGTAATCTTGCTTGTACTCATTTCTGTAGCATCTCTTGAAGAAGGTCTGATACGTTTCATTTTGAGAATCCATTTTTATGAGCTCCTCTAAAACTTTAGTGCTTTCTTTTATTTCCCCTAGGTTATAATGACTTGCTGCCTTTTTAAATAGTAAAGCATGGAATATATCTACCCCATCTAGCAAAAGGATGTTTTCTCTAATTACTGTTTCTATTAGCCCGTCTAAAATACTTAAGCACTTATAGTATTTACCTAGCTCAAATAATGCAAAAGTGTAATCGACATCTAACTCTACTTTATCCTTGCTGAGCAGCTCGTTAATCTTACTTCTGCGCTCTTCATAAAACTGCACCTTAGCCTTATAGTCAGACTTTTCTATTTTAGAATAGTCCATTAATAAGCTTTGTATTTGCGAGGTGCTTTCCATTAATTTCTAGTGTCTTTGCCCCATGTTAATTTTTCCCTTATAGTTTGAAAAAAACTGGTGCCTTCTAGCTTTATTAGGTTTATACCAAATTTACATTTTCTTAGAACCAAATGGTGCTCAGAAGTGACAGTTTCGTATCTAGAATCAAGCGTACAAAGAAAATTTTCTGATCTCCCTTCTATCGTAAGTGATATTTCGTCAGTATCTGGGATTACCACAGGTCTCACATTTAAATTATGCGGAGCTACTGGCGTAATCACAAAATTATTAGACGTCGGTAAGATTATGGGCCCACCACAGCTAAGTGAGTAACCAGTAGAGCCCGTTGGGGTGGCAACTATCAACCCATCCGCCCAATATGAATTAAGAAATTTGCCATTGATATAAGTATGAATGGTGACCATGGATGAAGTGTCCCGCTTGTGGAGTGTAAAATCATTGAGTGCCATCGGAGCATCAGCAAATATTTTTGGGTCTGATTCTAATTCTAGCATTGATCTTTTTCTGGTATTATATTTCCCAGATTTTAAAAGACTTATTGCCTCTTTTATAAACCTTTTCTCCGTGCTTGCCAGAAATCCCATTCTCCCTAGGTTAATTCCTAATAGTGGTATGTCTAGGTCTTTTACAATCGTCGTAGCATTTAAGATAGTACCATCCCCGCCTAAAGTAATTACCGCGTCAGGATTTGTTGCTTTTAGTTCTTCGTGATTATTAATCACTTCGGCGTCCATCTCTTCGCCAGTCTGTGCGGCATATGCAGATTTAAACTCGTCGTAAATTGAAAAACTAATCTCCGCTTTCTTAAGCTCATTAAAGAGGGTGTGAATATATTCTACATTCTCATCTCTTACATCATAGCCATATATAAAGACCCTCATTGCTTACGGATTTAAAATGATATTGAATTATGAATATAAACACCTTTATCTCCTAATTGGTTAAAACTATATTCTATTTGAAATAACCAGTTGTTATAAAGTATAATATCAAGACCTGGGCCATAGCCTATGTTCCATTGATTAATTAGGGTGTTGGTTGCAATATATGTGGGCTCATTAACATATCCCGTGTCAAAATTAAAGGTGAGAAATACTCTAACGGTGAGCGGTTTAAAAGCCGCAAGTGGCATTGTCCTTCCTAAATTGATAAGTTTATCTAAGACATTAAATCTTGCAGAAGTTTGTGTTAATATGTAATCCGTGCCGTCAGTAACATAAAGTTCATAACCACTTATATAATCTCTTCTATACCCAAGTCCTGTATTGTTAGCAAAGGCTACTTTGCCCCTTGTGAAATTAGCTTTTGCTTTTATTCTATTGGCTAATATTAACCTCTCAGATGGTTTATAAAAATATTCTCCAAAAACAAATGCACTTAAAATATTGGTTTCTTTAAATATTCCTAACCCCTGCTTATCTAGATTAAACCCAAATTGGTATCCCCCTTCAGGATACAGGAAGTATATTCTTTTATCATAACGATACTCATAATTTAATCTAAAAAACCTAATGCTGTTATTACCATCTATAAAATAATCTGGATTTAACTCTGTCGCTACAAATTCATCAATCCAGTTTCTATGAAACTCTATGTTGAAATTATGGTACTGATATAGAGAAGGCCTGTATTGTAATCGTGTATTTATTCTAAATCTTGAAAGGAGAACTCTTTCATCTATGGGGTCCTTGTAAAATGATGTAGTGTCTGCTTGAGTCTTGTACCCAATCGTATTATTTTCTGAGTAAAAGAGATTAAACCTTACTCCTAGGGTTTGCTTTTTATTTAGATATGGATAGTTATAGTCAAGTTCATACTTGTCTGTGAAACCTCGTTGGAATATAAACTTCAATTTATCTCTTTGGCCTGTGAGGTTGATATGTGCTAATCGTAGTCCATAATTAATTCTATCCCACCTATCCTGCCGATTCCACCATTTGTTAAAGTTCCGATCTGCTAATTCGAATATTGGTGATGGGTAGATGTACCAGTTCTCTACTAGTTCTATTTCTGCTCTTGCGTTCTTAGTGGTCTCGTCCCAATCTTTTATGTTAATCTTGGCGCTAGTGAATAGGCCTGTATTAAGAATCCTTTTCTCATTCTCTACAAGTCTCGTTGTGAGTTCTTCTGTAAATATGGTATCCCCTGGAAGTATGTCTAGCTCTCTTAAGATTATACTTTCCTTAGTCTTTTTGTTGCCATCCACGGCAACTTCCGTAATCACAAAATAATTCTGTTGTGTGTAACAAAAGGTAAGACAAAAGCAAACAAAAAAGAAGACCAGCTGGATCCTGTGCCCCATGGGTAGTTTTAAACGTTGAGATACCTCATCAACGAATCATAACGGTCTTTTAGTCCCTCTGTCTTTTCTTCATCCACAAAGCTTGCTTTAATGTTGTATTCATAGCGCTCAAGTGTCGCAAGGATGTTATTTATTTCTCTCTTGTTAAGTTTGAGCGTGACATAGATATTAGATGTCTCTTTATCAGAAGTAATGAAACTACTCAGAATAGTAAGTCCTTCAGACTCTATAACTTGGGCGATTTGGGATAACGAGTAATTGCTTTTAATTGTCTCTAATACAATGATACTCCCAGGTTCAGAAAATGAGAAACTATTTGCATAAAACTGGATAAGATCATCTTGCAATATCAGCCCAAAATAGTTTTCTTTTTCATCAATAACAGGAATTGTGGTTAGGTGGCTTTGAGCCATCCTTGACATTACATCGAAGAGGTGTTCGTTAGACTTAGCAACTGCATCTATTTTTTTAAGATCGTAAGTCTCGATCTTATTTTCCATTTTGTTATTTAGGATTTCTTCCTCAGAAATCATTCCTAATATTTTGCTTCCCTTAACTATTGGCAGATGCTTTACATGATAAACACGCATAATGGTAAGTGCCTCCTCACCAGTGTCTTGAGGGTCTAAGGGTGCTAAAATATGTGATGTGAGTTCTGAGGCTATCATCTATCTTCTCAATATCTTTTTCGTTTCTACATTGTAATCAGACTCTGATATCATGCCCATCTCTCGGAGTTCTTTGAGCTTATTAAGCCTAGCGAGTAATCTATCGTCCTTTGCTTCTGGTATAGTACTATCTTGTTTTTCTATCGCAGACCCTAACCTATAACCCTTTGTTTTAAACTCTTCAAAGTCTGATTGTATTCTTAAAAAAGCTAGGTCATCATGCGTTTGTATTTTCTCGAAATCTTTAAAGCCCAACTCTACTGCTCGCCCTAAGTGAGTATAGGCTAAATCTTTCTGCTCGGTTAACGAATAAGCACACGCAATATTAAAGTGTAGCGCAACATCATTTGGTTCTATTTCTAGCCCTTTGTTAAAATCAACGATTGCCTCTTCGAGGTCATATTCTTTATATTTTCTAATCCCGCTTTTTTTGAATGGGTTAGCTCTCTGTCTTGAGTTGCTAGTGCCTTGTCTTCTTTGTTGTCGTGTATCTCTTCTCCCTTGTCTCTGGCCTCTTCTTCCGCTCTGCTTACCACCATTATGTTTTCTATCAAACTCAAGATCTGTCATCATAAATAATCTTATCGCTTCGAAAGCACCCACAACCAATAAAATGGGTAGAATAATAGGAATCATCCTAGCAAATACAAAAAACAGAACAACACGCATAAAGCCTGGTCCTGACTGGTTAAGGTAAAATTTGTGTATACCAAAAGCACCTCCAAACAATGCCATAAAAGCTGCAACGGTTCTGTTTTTCATCACTTATATATTTTACAAGTTAGCACTGCGATATCATCGCTATACTCCTCTTCTCCTCTGAAGTTATTAATTTCATTTAACAACCGATCGTTAAAATCGTTTACTGATAAGCTCGCGTTAGTTTTTACAAAGTTTTCTGTTTTATCATCATCAAAATATGCTCCTTCGCTATTTTGTAGATCTGCTAATCCGTCTGTAAACGTCAATAGTAGTGCTTCGTGATCTAAGTCTATTTTAGTCTCTTCTATCTCTGGTAGCTTCTCGAATGCACCGATAACTGTGCATCCTTTATCTAACCTCGTGATTTCCCCTTTGTTATATAGCACTGGCGGAAAATGTCCTGCATTAATATAATTAAGCGTCATTTTAGTTAAGTCCACTTCGGCTATAAAGAACGTGATAAACTTGTCACTCTTCGTAATTCTTTGGACAGACTGGTTTAATGCAAAGACGAATGTTCCCAAGTCTCGATACTGATATATTAGACTTTGGATAATTGCTTGGAAGTTTGCCATTAACAATGCTGCGGCTACACCCTTACCGCTAATGTCTGCTATACAGAATGCAAACCTATCTTCACTAAATGGTATGTAGTCGAAATAATCACCCCCAATACTTGAATGCGGTTTATAAATACTTGCTAACTCATACCGGTCTTTGATAGGAAGGTTGTCTGGGATTAACATCTTCTGCACGTCGCTCGCTACTTCCAATTCTTTATTAAGTCGCTCTTGCTCTATTTGCTGCTTAAAGAGTCGTTTGTTCTCTATTGCTACTGCAATGATGTTAGTGATCGTAGTGATAAATTCTATTTTGTTATAGAGATCTTCTTTCTCTTTTATACCACCGATCACAGCATATGCAATAGCATTTTTCTTGTGGTAAACAGGTATGATAATATCAAAACCTTCTAACTCTGGAATCTCTCCTTTCTTTATAGTCTTGAGCCGCCTGTGCTCTAATAAGTGAGGTATAATCTCTTGCTTTTGGTGGTCAGATTCAATGTTAAGGCACGATGCACAAGTCCAATCCTCACCACTTGGAATAAAAAGACCCATCTTGTCTATACCCATATCCCAGCTAAGGAATCTGGTATACATATTAAATAGTCCCTCAGCATTTACATTGTCGTTAATAGCCTGTGTAATGGTCAATAGACTCTTAATCTGA
>CALFUQ010000266.1 GCA_937929885.1 uncultured Saprospiraceae bacterium | reverse complement strand
GTAGGCCCTAAATCAGCCATAACGTTTACTGCAGGGGCATATACCCATGACTCATCCCAGAAGTAGGGGATATCAAGGTGCATACATTTACTGATAATAAACCCAGCTAATAAAACTAAGAATAGGCCGTGATGTAATTGTTTATTTGATAACAATCAGTTGTACTTACTTTCTGTAATTAAGAGGTGGTGGATTATCTCCGACAAGACATTCATACTTAAAATCAGCGCCCCTTTTTTCTATCAATTCTTGTTTTGCTTTAGTAATGATACTAGGATTGTCATATAAGGTAATTGCTGTAGATGTCAATGTCTTTGCTGCTACCATCATCCCTTTAGATCCTATCGTTGTACCTCCTGCTGCGACTGCTTGCCAGCTATGAGCAGAAGTGCCAGGTACCCAAGTCGCTGCACCCATATTTGCTGTTGGTACTACCCAGCTTATATCTCCTACATCAGTAGATCCTGTTGGACGCTTACTTTCTGTCGAGTAAGGCTGTACCTGACTTGCTGACTCTATGGTTTTGTCCTTCGGGTCATAAGTTGTCATTATTTCTTTAGCAAATGCTTCTTCTGTTTCATTATAAGTGAGCCCGCCAACTTTACTAAGACTAGCATACATAGTCTCTGAAAGCGTTTCGTTTGTCAATATATTATAGTACCCGATTTCGACTTCTTTCTCAACTTTTGTATCTGTGCCAAGTGCCGCCCCTTGAGCTGCACGTTCTACTCGATCTAATAAGTTTTTCATGGTTGTAATATCAGGGTGTCGCACAATGTAAGATACTTCTGCATATGCAGGTACTATGTTTGCAGCTCCACCACCACTTTTAATTGTATAGTGAATCCTGCTATCTTGGGGTATGTGTTCTCTCATGAGGTTTACCATGTTGTTCATAGCCTCTACACCGTCTAATGCTGATCGGCCTCGCTCTGGAGCCGCAGCAGCATGAGAAGATATGCCTCTAAATTTATAATTCATACTTGCAGCGGCCAAGGTAGATGTAGCAGTACATCTGTTGCTGTCACTTGGATGCCATGATAATACAGCATCTACATCATCAAATAGTCCAGCTCTTACCATAAATATTTTTCCTCCACCGCCTTCTTCCGCTGGAGTACCATAGAGTCTTATAGTTCCACTTTTACCTGATGCTTGTAGCCACTCCTTGACAGCAATTGCAGCTGCTACTGAGCCTGTGCCAAATAAATGATGACCACATGCGTGGCCTGCTCCTCCTTCCACTAATGGCTCAAATTTAGTAGTTGGTTTTTGTGACATACCTGGTAATGCATCATATTCCGCGAGCAACCCAATTACTGGTGCTCCAGCCCCATAAGTTGCTATGAAGGCTGTAGGCATGTCAGCGACACCATGTTCAATCTTAAAACCCGCTTCCAGGAGTTTATCACTTAAAATTTTTACACTTTCTTCTTCCATGAATCCTAGCTCAGCAAGATTCCATATCTCATGAGCCATATCATGATAGGTATTAAATTTTGCGTCTAATCCCTTCAGTGCTGAAGCTTGACCTATATCTAATAAATTGTTTTGGCTAACTCCAACGCTTACAATTAGCATAAAACTTAGACTTAATATTATCTTATTCATGAATCTGATTTTATGAAACTGCACATGCGCTCCTATAGCCTTAAATGTAGAAAATATTAAAATAATATTTAAAACTTACAAATAATCATTTTAATACTTGAATAAATGTTAAAATGATATTATGTTTGTATTATGACTAAGGAATCAATAATGTTATCGAGAGATAAATTGCAAGTAGCAGCAAGGCTATTAAAAGTGATAGCACATCCTGTCAAGCTCGAAATCCTGCAACTGTTAGGAAAAGGAGAACCGATGGATGTATCATCTCTTTGTGAATGCATAGGTGCTGGTTGTGAAATTAGTATGATGTCACACCACTTAGCTAAGATGAAGGACAATGGAATACTTAAGTCTGAGAAGAGGGGTAAGCAAGTATTTTACTCAATAGCGGATAAGTCAATTTTGAATCTTCTTGATTGTCTAGATCAATGCGATTTGATCTAGTATTTTTTTAATCTATTAATTGAACAGTTTAACAAATGTTGAATACATAAAGCGTGGAGATTCTTGGATATATAATGGCTTTAGTAGTCGGGCTCTCTTTGGGCTTGATTGGTGGTGGTGGTTCTATTCTGGCTGTTCCTGTATTAGCGTATTTGTTTTGTTATGATGAGAAGGTTGCTACTGCATACTCATTGTTTGTAGTAGGGTCAGCGGCTTTAGTAGGAGGCTTGAGACAACATAGAAACAATCATGTTGATTGGAAGACGGCTATAGTTTTTGGTATACCAGCTATTATTGGTGTATGGTCGGTCAGGCACTTTGTAATTCCTGTTTTACCAGATGTACTTTTTTCTTTAGGAAGCTTTGAGATTACAAGGAGGATGGGAATGTTTGGATTGTTTTCTTTAATTATGATATGGGCTGCATATTCTATGCTTTCTTCTAAAGAACGAAAAGGTGGGAATGGAGATGTAAAGTATAATTATCCGTTAATCATTTTAGAGGGTTTAGTTATTGGAGCGGTTACTGGTTTCGTAGGGGCAGGAGGTGGTTTTTTAATTATTCCAGCTTTAGTCGTGTTTGCTAATCTGGAGATGAAAATGGCAATTGGTACTTCATTGATTATCATTTCTTTAAAATCACTTTTAGGGTTTTTCTTAGGAGATGCTCTTGCAATGTCTATTGATTGGAGTTTCTTAATCCTATTCTCAAGTATAACTATCATAGGGATTTTTCTTGGAGTATATCTAGGGAAATTTATAAACGGCAAAAGCCTAAAGAAAGGATTTGGATATTTTATAATTGTAATGGCAGCATTCATATTCACAATGGAATTTGTAATAAAACAATAAACATTTTTATAAATAATAATCATGGTAATAGAACAGATTTATACTGGTTGCTTGGCTCAAGGGGCATATTATATTCACAGCAATGGTGAAGGAGCAATCGTAGATCCATTAAGAGAGGTATCACCTTATTTAGAAAAAGCAAAAAGTGATGGAGTGCAAATCAAATATATATTTGAGACACACTTTCATGCTGACTTTGTAAGTGGCCATGTAACCCTAGCAAACAAGTCTGGTGCGCCTATAATTTATGGTCCTAATGCTAATCCTAGTTTTGATGCACACATAGCTGAGGATGGTGAGACCTTTAAGCTTGGTAATATAACTATCAAAGTAATACACACACCTGGTCATACAATGGAGAGTACAACCTACCTTGTCTTAGATGAAGCAGGTAAAGAGCATGCTATATTCACAGGAGATACTTTGTTTATCGGTGATGTGGGTCGTCCTGATCTAGCTCAAAAGTCTGACGAGTTAACTATGCAAGATCTAGCTGGATATTCTTATGATAGTCTTAGAACTAAATTGATGCCGCTTCCTGATACAGTCCTTGTTTACCCTGCACATGGAGCGGGTTCTGCTTGTGGGAAGAATATGAGTAAAGAAACCGTAGATACCTTAGGGAATCAAAAAAAAGTAAACTATGCTTTGAGAGCTGATATGACGAAGGAAGAATTTATCAAAGAATTAACTGATGGTTTACTACCTCCACCAGCTTATTTTCCACTCAATGTTAAATTGAATAAAGAAGGGTATGAAGATATAGATACCGTGCTTACTTCAGGACTTAAACCTCTATCGCCCAAAGAGTTTGAAGTTATAGCAAATGAATCAGATGCCCTGATGCTTGATGTGAGATCAAAGTTTGACTTTGCAACTGGTCATATTCCTAACAGTATATTTATAGGATTAGATGGTTCTTTTGCTCCATGGGTAGGAGAGCTTATCGTAGATGTTAAGCAACCAATAATATTGATTGTGCCAGAAGGTAGGGAAGAAGAAGCAATCACCAGATTGTCAAGAGTAGGGTTTGATAACACTTTAGGTTACTTGCAAGGAGGTGTAGATGCGTGGGAAGATGAGGGGAAAGAATTAGAGACTATAAACTCAGTACCTGCATTGAACTTAGCTGCTGATTATGAAAATTATAAAAAACAAACTTTTGATGTCCGTAAAGAATCCGAATATCTATCTGAACATGTAGTTGGTGCTAAAAATACTCCCTTGTCAATCTTAAATAATCATCTGGCAGAATTTCCTAAAGAAGAGAACTTTTATATCCATTGCGCAAGTGGATTTCGATCCATGATAGCTGCTTCTATCTTAAAATCTAGAGGATATCATAATCTTATCGAAGTACAAGGTGGATTTAAAGCAATAAAAGAAACGGAAATACCAACTTCAAACTATGTATGTCCTTCAACTTTATAACACTATAAATAGAGGTTGAAAACTTGCAACTTATAGGAAGTAAAATTTTAATAATGTTTAAACGAAATAAAAATAATGATTGAATTCATATCGCAGCCTTGGCACTGGAGCGTGTCTGGTGTAGCAATTGTATTTGTGATGTTCATTTTACTATGGTTTGGTGGAAGTTTTGGTGCGTCATCTAATTTGAGGACTCTGTGTGCCATTGGGGGCGCAGGTAATAAACACAGTTTTTTTGATTTTGATTGGAAAGGTCAATTATGGAACCTTGTTTTCATTTTTAGTGCGGTAGTCGGAGGGTTTATTGCTGTGAGTTTCTTTCCTAGTCCTGAGCCAGTGCAGATTGCTCAAGCGACACAGGAGCATTTGAGCTCTATAGGGATTAGCACACCTCAAACAATTAGAGAGGGATTTGGCTATGTGCCTTCAGAAATCTTTGCTGTCGATAATCTATTCTCTCCGCGTAATCTCTTTTTGCTAATTGTAGGAGGCTTCTTTGTCGGGTTTGGAGCGCGGTATGCAGGAGGATGTACTTCAGGGCATGCTATTAGTGGTCTATCAAACCTACAGTTACCTTCGCTAATAGCAGTGATAGGATTCTTTATTGGGGGATTATTGATGTCATGGATTTTATTACCGATGATTCTTACAGTATAATTTCTAAAAACGAAAACATGAAAACATTAAAATATATATTTCCAGGCATCCTATTTGGTATTGTTATGACTAAGTCAGAAGCAGTCAGTTGGTATCGGATACAAGAGATGTTTCGATTTGAAAGTTTCCATATGTATGGGATTATTGGCACTGCAGTAATCCTAGCTACTTTGCTGACCTATATCAGTAAAAGAATGAACATCAAGAGTGTTGAAGGCGCTGAAATGAATTTCAAATCTAAAGATAAGAGTATAACAAGATATCTTATCGGTGGGATAATTTTTGGCTTAGGCTGGGCTATGACTGGAGCTTGTCCTGGGCCTATGTTTACCTTATTAGGACATGGAGTATGGGCTATAGTGATTGTCATATTGAGTTCTATCTTAGGCACTTATGCTTATGGAGCATTAAGGAGTAAGTTGCCACACTAAGTAATCAGATTTACTTTTTCACAAGTTGCTTTCTATATTTGAATCATGAAGATTTTTATTTATCATGGTTTAAAGCTTATGTTGCTCGTGTTATTGGTTCCATTTTGCAATTCTGAAACCTCGGAAGATCAAAACACTTATGTTGCAAAGAAGATAAGGACTCCAATAAACTTAGATGGACTTGCTGATGAAAAGAGCTGGAGTCATGCAATCGACCTAAGTGATTTTACCTATCCGTGGGAAACTATCAACGCTCCGACTACGCGATTTAAATCGGTGTATGATGAAGAGAATCTTTACTTTTATTTCTATGCAGAAGATGATGATATTAGACTCAAACAATCAGGAGATGAAGAGATGGACGCAGTTGCGTCAGACAGGATAGAGATATTTATAAGATCATCAGAAGAAACCAAACCGTATTATTCATTCGAAATGGATCCGCAGGGTAGAGTTTTTGATTCTAAAGGAGAATTTGGGAAATATATAGATAAAGATTATGATTTTCCAAGAAGTGATTTTGATTTCGTTGGTGATATTAAATCAGACAGCTACACTGTTGAAGGTAAATTTAGTCTGTCAGTTTTGAAAGAGATGGAACTCCTTGTAGATAATACTATTATGATTGGGCTTTACCGAGGAGAATATTTGCTTGACGAAAATGGGGAGCCTATTACCAAATGGATAAGCTGGATAATTCCTGACTCTGAAAAACCTAACTTTCATATTCCCTCATCATTCGGTAAACTTAAGTTACATTGATTACGCAGGCTGATATTATTGGAATCTGTGAACAGAAGTTTAGGAAACCATCCGTGCAAGTTGCTGCTCCAGGTAGAGCAAATATTATAGGCGAACATACAGATTACAATGATGGTTATGTCTTGCCATTTGCAATCGACAAAAGAGTTTACTTTGCAGCAGCACCCAACGGTCAAGATCATTTTTCAATTTACTCTACCAATTTAAACAAAGAGCTTACACTCTATTCAAGCCAAGTTTGGGACAAGGGGTTTGCCAGGTTTTTCTCGAGTGTTTTGCAAATCTTTAAAAAGTATAATTATGCAGTTTCTGGATTAGATATAGTTTTTGGAGGTGACTTGCCAATAGGTGGTGGTATGTCTAGTTCTTCTGCGGTTACTTGTGGATTTATTGCTTTGCTCAATGATCAGTTTGATTTAAGTTTATCTAAGACTGATATGGTAAACTTAGCAGTAGAAGCGGAGCATGGCATAGGGGTAGAAGGCGGCAATATGGATCAGTATAGTATTGTCAATGGTGTGAAAGGGAAAGCAATTTTATTAGACTGTCTCAAGGGAACTTCAAATCTAATTGATATCGCTTTAGGTGATAAGATGTTTTGTCTCTTTAATTCTAATGTAACTCATAATCTCTCAGACACTGAGTACAATACGCGATCAAGAACTTGTAAGGTGGCCATGGCCAAGATCAAAAATCATTCTCAAGAAATCATGAGTTTTAGAGATGTTACGGCTGATCATCTACAATATTTAAATTCTATTGAAGCAAAAAGAGTATCTCATATCTTATCAGAGAATTTGCGGGTACATGATGCTGTAAAAGCATTTGCTAATAATGATTTATTGAGAGTGGGTAGATTATTAAATCAATCTCACGAAAGCTTGAGAGATCAATATGAGGTAAGTTGCCCAGAGCTAGATTTCCTGCAAGCAAGCTTATTAGGGTCTGAGTTTGTTGATGGTGCGAGGATGATGGGTGGTGGTTTCGGTGGTTGTGTTATAGCTTTATTAGAATCTGCTAAACTTAAGGATGTTGCATTGAGTCTTGAAGCAGTTTATAAAGAGAGATTTGATTTAGAACTAGATGTTTACCCTATCAAGCCAGAAAATGGGCTAGTAGTCTCTAGCGTATAACTGTAATCGTCCCAGATACAGATCTTTTATCGCCACCGTTTAAATTTAAGACACTTACATAACTAAGAACACTTGGCATTATATCCGAGTCAATATAAGAAGCATCAAATCCAATATCTTTTACCTCAATACCAAAGTCTAATTTCTGAAATACTTTATTGCCCCATCTATCAAATATACTAAATGACTCTACGCTCTGTATCTGAGGGTCATGTTCTAAATGGATAATAAATCGATCTTCTAATCGATCACCATTAGGGCTAAACACATTTGGGATATAAATTAATAAGTCACCACAATCTGGAGAGTCTGGATTACCACTTAGATTGATAACTTCATTTAGCATACACCCTCGCTCATCAGTTACTTTCAATCGATAATCACCTGCTAATAATTCTGATCCTTCATAATTACTTAAAGCATCAGGTGTCCAAGTAATATCAGTAATTGTGCTACCACTAAGAACATCAAATGATATGCTGCCATCATAAGTATTGGCACATGCTGGTTCGGTTTTAAAAACTTCTATTTCAATTTCTTCAGGAATTAATGTAGCAACGCCCTCTACAAGACCAGAGCAAGTTCTGTCATTAAAGTTGATTAACTTTATTTCACCTTCTTGGTTTGCTGGGATACGAAAAGGTTGTGCTAAGATGTCTTTTACCTCTACAACACTTTCTGTGTTCAATTGATAAGATAAATCCCAAGGCGGTGTGCCTTCTAACTCAATATCAATAAACCTGTCTACACCCGAGCAGAAAGTGTATTCTCCATCAATTTTTGCAGTTGGATTAGTTTGAATATCTACTAGTGCACTAGTAGTTGTCTTTCTATTGCAAAAATCTGTTACTGTGACGTTGAAAGTTTTTGGCTCTGTTAAGGTTGTGATTAATGCTTCTTCTTCACTACCATCTTCCCAAGCATATCTATACGGAGGCGCACCGCCGATCACATTCGGTATTAGTTCAAATTCTTCGCCAGCACAAGCAAAGTAACCATCTAAATCTGCGTCAAATAACATTTGATCGCTGATGACTAATTCTGCACTACCACCATTAGAGCAGGGGCATTCTCCAGCGATACCTAAGCCAAAAGTTTCTAAGTCTTCTAAGTTATTATCGTCTATTAATGTTATTGGGAGATATACAACAGAATCTCCTGCCCCAAAGGTTATGCTCAAGTCAATATCTTCTACATCTGTTCCTATTCTTGCTGTAGAACTTTCTGTAACTACTAAGTCGTAAGATTGCTCTCTACTAATATCAGTATCTATTCTTTCAAATTTAAAAACTCCATTAGTGCAGCCTTCAGATATGATTGTATCTTGGCCACTCTCTGATGTAGCAGATACTCTTACATTACCTCCGATGTCGAAACTGTTCATTTCTAAAAATACAGCAGAATCAAAAGCTCCATCATTTACATCAGCTACTACCAATCTGATCGTATATGTTTCGCAAGGGATTACATCAAACTCAGCCTTAAGCGGAATGGTAAACCCATCATACTCTATATTAGCAACCTTTTCAGGAGAGAAACCAATATCGCAAAGGTCTGCATCGGATTCCAATTCATTGCTGATGTAGAGATCTTGATTTAGCTTGTGATTTATAGTATTGATACTGACAAACTCATTTGATCCTGGAATTAAGGCTACGTTAATTGCATCTCTCGAGAATTGACCATTTATACCTGGCCCACTTACAAAAAAACCAAATACATCGTTGAACGGAGAATCTACAAATTCACAATACTCTTCTGATGCAAATACATAAGTAAAGCTTACCCTATTAGTTAGAGGCACAAAATCAAAAGTAATTCCACTTACATCAAAAATAGATTGGGTGACAAGCTTACTTAAGTCATCATCTCCTGTAGTGCCTATACCGCCAGTTGTATCTGGCTCATCATTTGGACCTTCAGCATTTTGGATTTGGCCTGTTGCTATTATTATTCCCGATTTAATCCCAATTATAGTCTCGCCATTAAAAAAATTACCAAGACTAGAAAAATCACCCGTAGCTTCTATATTACTCACATTACTACAAAACCCTTTTAAAAAAACATCTTCTACCAATTCTTTATCTGTAAATGCATCATTAATTCCTATTACAATCTCCTCTTGCTCTTGAGACGATAATGTCGACCAGATACTAATAGAGAAAATAAGGATACACGTAAGTTTCTTAAGCAAAGTCAGTTTTTAATCGATAGCAATTCTAACCATTTAAACGTAGTCATTGTATGAGGTGTGGCTAGGTCCATAGTCATTTTATATTATTAAATTAAGCTAATCACAAGACTATTATGAGTGCTATTTCCTATAACTACTATTAATTGTTATAGCAACAACAGTTTCTTCCATTATTACAGGCTTCAATGAGCTTTGTGTGAACCATAATTATTGAAGATTTACAACTATCTTACCATTCGGTCTTCTTGATATTTAATATCTAGCGATTACTATTATGATAATAGAAAGTATAACGTGTTATGAGGTAATTGTGCCAGCTAAAGCAGGTATGATCGCATCTAGAGGAATTAATAAACCCTTACACAAATTACCAGTTGGGGCTAAAGCAGCATGGTCAAAACAGTTTGATGAGTTACCTAAGTTACTAATCAAAATGACCTTAAAAAATGGACTAGTAGGATGGGGCGAGTTGTATCGGGATCATAATTGGAATGTGGTAGAAGATATTATTAACCAATTATTAGGTGTAAATATTGGAGCGCTGACTTTGCAGAAATTACCTATGACTTTCTGTAGAGAGTATGATGGCTTTGAATGTGCGATATGGGATGCATATGCAAAGTCGAAAGGGCTAAGAGTTGTTGATTTGTTAGGTGGACCTGTGAGAGATAAAGTTAAAGTTGGCGCTTGGTCTAGTCATAGAGCCTCTGATGAGATTGGAGATTTAGCAAAGTCATTTTCTGATCTAGGTTATGATTGTATTAAGTTTAAATCAGATTTAGACGATGATGTCAAGTCTTGGAGCCAAAGTATCTATGCCGTCAATAGTGATATGAAGGTAATCTTTGATCCAAACGAAAGATGGGAACATGCTTATGAAACGAAAAGAAGAATCGATGAGTTGAGTGAGATTGGGAATGTACTTTGCTTAGAAGACCCTATTCCCAGATGGCAACTAGAAGAATATGCGGCTCTAAGAGCATACGGATCTATCCCGATCGTGTTACATGTCTCATTACCATACATACTACACGGACAAAGAATAAAAGATACGATTCAAGCGATACAGCTTAAGGCTGTAGATGGCTTTAATTTTAATGGAGGATTAGCAAATTTTCAGCGATTAGATCATGTAGCATCTGCAGCTGGGATGCAATGTTGGCATGGATCAGAGCTTGACTTTGGGATATTAGAAGCTATGTATGTCCACTCTGCTGCTGCTGCGGAGTCATGCCAGTGGCCAAGTGATATTTTTGGTAGGTTAATAAGAGAGCATGATCTTCTTAAAACACCATTAAAAATGGAACCTCCATTTGTACATCTCCCAACAGGAATAGGTCTAGGAGTTGAAGTAGATATGGACGCAGTGAATAATTACTTAGTTACTTCAAAGGAATATAATTTATAAATAGAAAGAATAAATTCTATGTATTGGGATCAACTTACATCACCACAGATAGATGCTTTAGATAGGTCTATACCTGTAGTGTTGCCGATATCTGCAACTGAGCAACATGGCTATCATTTACCCCTAGCTACAGATAGAATGATAGGTGACCACATCTGCAAACACATCAATGAACAAATAGAAGACCAAATATTAATACTACCGATTATAAGTGTCGGTTGCTCAGAGCATCACAAAGACTTTGCAGGTAGTTTATCCATCCAGCATAATACTATGCTTAATCAGATGGCAGATATACTTGACTGTGTGGTGAGTTATGGGTTCAAAAATATTTTTATTGCAAATAGTCATGGGGGCAATCAAGGAATTGCACAAAGCTTTATAGAGAAATTCGGTTATAGAAATCCAGAAGTAAATATTGCTTTTACCAGCTGGTGGCGAATTGCAAATGATGAAATAAAAGACATTCAAGAATCTGGACCTGGAGGGGTAGGGCATGCTGGCGAGTTTGAGACATCCCTAATGTTAACAATTGCTCCGCACTTAGTTGATCTAGATAAGATAGAAGAGAAAGCTAATATCTCTACCTATCAGTGGGCAGAAGCAGATCTTATTAGTGGTTCTAATGTTAGTCTTTATAGGAGGATGAATGAGGTAACAAAGAATGGAGTTCAAGGTGAACCCAAATATGCCAGTAAAGAGAAAGGAGAGTTGTTAACCAATAAGATTGTAGCAGTTTATGTAAGAATTTTGAAAGAGTTTAAAAAGGGCCTTTAGTCAGATATCTCTAATCTAAAAAACTTAAAACTTTATCTGACGACCATGATCTCCCCACTAACGGAGTGGTGAGAATCATCTTCTAGCAAAACAGTCATCACGTAACTAAGGATAGTAGGTTGTATAGCTTCTGCATAAGATCTTCCCTCTGTAGTCATAGTAGAAATGTCAAATCCTATATCCCTTACATCTGGAGAAAAATCTCTTTTCTCGAAGAGTCGACTTCCCCATTTATCAAAAATAGCAAAAGACTTAATCTCAATTACTGCTCTGTCATTATCAAGGAATACTAAGAATTCATCATTCTCACCGTCACCATTGGGGCTGTAGACATTTGGGATGTAGACATTTAAATTGCTACAAGCTTCTTCATTTTCTTCGGGGCTTAGTATGTTATATGATCGCTCGAACTTGCAACCAATATCATCGTATAAAGTAAGGGTATATTCTCCTTCTCTTACATCCGACAAATAGTAAGTATCTTCTTGCTCTCTCGACCATTCTATATCAGTGATAGGATAAACTGATATTAAGTTTAGAGAAATCTCACCATCACTAGTATATCTGCACGTGGGTGGGTCTATATTTTCTTGTACTTGTATATCAATCTCTTTGACATTAGCTACACCTTCTGTATTTCCAATGCAAACTTGGTCTTCAAAATGGGTCAGTACATACTCACCTGGTTGATCAGCTGGTATGTAGTAAGGTGATTCTGATATATTTATGATTGCTGGTGAAGAATTACCATCGATTTCATATTTTAGATTCCAAGGTCCTTGCCCTAAGAGATTTACTTGTATTTCTTCCTGATAACCATCGCAAACCTCATAGCGTCCTCCTATAGTAGCTGTAGGTGTGTTTTTAAGTTTTACAAATGCAGATGAATTCGATTCCCTTCCACAATCATCAGTAACAGTTACGCTATAGATAGTTGAGACTTGTATGCTAGTTTGGATGGTGTCTAGCATTTCGCCATCCCCCCACATATAAAAATAGGGGGCAGTACCTCCAATTATTTGCGGACCGATATCAAATAATTGATTTTGACAGGCATCTCTTTCTTCTAAATTGATAGCAAAGTCTACATCATCCTCTATGGTTAGAATCGCATCTTCTTCGCCCTTACAGTCACAAGGGTAGTCTATAGAGATGCCAAGTATTTCCTGACCTTCATCTATATCATCTATTGCTACCTCAATAGGAATATTATACTCTAATTGGCCTTCTTCAAAAGTTATGCTTGTAGGTATTGTTGTAAAATCAACTCCGTTGGTGGCAGTACTATTTGTAAGAATAGAAAAGTCTACAATCTGAGATTCAGTAGCCTGGGTAACTCGTTTAAAGCTTAGGACACCATCCGAACATGACTCTGCTGCATTGGTTTTGCTGCCATCCTCTACGGTAGCAACTACACGCACATTACCTCCAATATCAAAACTATTCATCTCCAAGAAAACTGCAGAATCTATTATTTTATCCTGCACATCACCTACTACTAATCTGATCTTATATGTTTCACATGGGATGACATCTATCTCAGCAATTAATGGGACAGTAAATCCATCAAATTCTATATTATCTGAAAACTGTGGTGCGAACTCCGTATTACAAGCTTCAGCGTCTTCAAGTCTTTCATTTTTAATATAGTACTCAGGATTAATTTCATGATTGACATTGTTGATAGCTACTGGGATATCTTGCCCTGGAAGTTTCGCTACATTGATGGCGTTATCAGCAAAAGGACCGTTTATACCAGGACCGCTTACAAAAAAGCCAAACACATCATTAAACTTAGATCCTACAAACTCACAATATTCATCAGAGGCAAATACATATTTAAAAGTAACCTTATCAACAAGTGGCGTAAAATTAAATGTGATACCACCAGCATCAAAAATGGTAGAAGTAGAAATCAGTTCTAAATCTGGATCCCCTAGAATGTTGTAATCTTCCGTAGCACGACTACTTTTGTTTGGGCCAGCAGCATTCCTTATGTCTCCAGTGCTTAGTATGATGCCTTCATCGATTCCTAAGATTTCTTTAGCATTGGAGAAATGACCTACACTTGATTCATCCCCAATAGAGGAGATGTTACTTACATTCTGACAAAACCCCCTTAAGAATATGCTCTGTACCAATTCTACATCAGTAAATTCATCATCTACTTTAAGCGTATCTGTTACTTGAGCGTGGCTTATTGAAGAGATTAGTAATAAGTATAGTGTAAGCTGAAGTTGATTTAGCATTCATTTAATAGCAGTCCCGATAGTAAAATAGAAATATTAAACGATGTCATATATAAGAAAGACAGATATTATATTAATTGTCTCGAACTATTTTAGATGCCATTAAATTGATGCATCAAACAATAAAAAATATCGTAAAAATGAAGACTGGGAAATTAAATTCTATGTAATGGTAAACCCTTGAATTAAATACATTAGTCTAAGGCGGGTACAACAAAAATCAAAAACAGTATAAAAGCTACTAAGGCGATAAGAGGCAGCTTAAAAATCTTTGCAATTGCTTTAAAGTCTGTTCCGTCCCCTTTCATTTTGTAAGTCAACAAGACTATTATTGATTTGAGTAAAGACAATACGAAGAATGTGGCAATTACACCAATTCCTAATGCTAATATCGATTTGCTATTCATACCAGTTAATCTCTACTACACTAATATACCATTAAAGAATATCTCGATGACTGAATCTGTAAATTCACTTATCTGATCCTCATCAAATGGATCCTGTTTAAAGACATTCTTAATCATGTAGGCATTGGCAAAAATGAAACTCGTCATTCCTAAGAGGATTGCGGATTGATCTTGTTTGCTAAGTAGTTTGATTTTACCCTCTTTCCTTAACTGTTTAAAAATGTCTTTTGTTAAGTCGAAAGTTGGAATACTAAATTTCTCAATGATATACTTTGAACGTTGGTCTTTCTTATTGAGACTTGAATAGGAAAGAGAAATAAATTCAGGGTAGTTGGCATTAAACCTTACAATCTGTCTGATTGTAGCCTTGAGCAATGGTAAAGGATCAAGGCCCTTATTCAATTCCTTATTCTCATTAAACTTGGTGATAAATTTTTCTGCCAAAAAATCTATACCCATATACCATAGCTTTTCTTTACTACCGAAATGATAATTTAAAGAAGTACGGGATATACCTGCAGCTTCCGATATTTCAGTCATCGTACATGCTTCAAAACCCTTATTAGCAAAAACCTTGATTGCACTTTGAAAGAGCTTGTCATGATCAATATCTGACGAACCTTGTGGCCTTCCTCGCTTCTTTACTTCCATATTAACCTTTGACATTACTCAAGAATATGAATAATTATAATAAGAATTCAATTAATTTGACACAAATGTCAAACAAATAAATTATTTTACAGTTCTATAAACAAATAAAACAATCTAAAATTATGGAAGCATATATCTATGATGCAATCAGAACCGTAAGGGGTAAAGGAAATAAAAAAGGCGCGATGATCAGTCAGACGCCTACTTCTTTAGCAGCTCAATGTCTAAAGGAGTTAGCGTCTAAGCACGAACTGGATACGACTCAAGTAGAAGATGTAATTATGGGTTGCGTGACCCAAGTAATGGACCAAGGAGCTAATATTGCGAAAACGGCAGCACAACAATCAGGTTATGGAGATCACTTATGTGGTGTGACATTAAATAGATTTTGTGGATCAGGATTAGAAGCAGTGAATCAGGCTGCGGCTTATGTTAAGTCTGGATTCTCGCAGTTGCTTGTTGCAGGTGGTGTTGAAAGTATGTCAAGAGTAAAAATGGGATCTGATGGAGGAGCACTTATGTTAGACCCATCGGTAGGACTACCAGGGCATATTGTTCCGCAAGGTATCTCAGCAGATCTAATAGCAACTAAATATGGTTTTAGTAGAAAGGATGCAGATGAGTTTGCATACCAGTCTCAGATGCGTGCAGTTGCTGCAGAGAAGGAAGGAAGATTCACTTCAAGATTTAATGTGAAGGATGTAGCTGGTAATGTTGTCTTAGCTACTGATGAGAATATAAGACCAACAACTACTATGGAAGGATTGGGAGGACTTAATCCTTCTTTCGAAATGATGGGACAAATGGCAGGGTTTGATGCAGTAGCAATTGATAAGTATCCTGAGATAGAAGCCATTAACCATATACATCACCCAGGTAACTCTTCTGCGATTGTAGATGGGGCAGCTATTGCCTTGGTAGGTAGCAAAGCTGCAGGCGATGCACAAGGCTTGAAACCACGAGCAAAAGTAGTTTCTGTAGCAGTTTATGGTACAGATCCGACAATTATGTTAGTAGGACCAGCACCAGCTTCTCGTAAAGCACTTAAGCAGGCAGGTATGGTACATCAAGATATAGATCTATATGAGGTTAATGAAGCCTTCGCTGCAGTACCTATGAGATTTATGCAAGACCTTGGAGTGCCTCATGATAAGATTAATGTTAATGGAGGAGCTATTGCATTAGGTCACCCTCTTGGAGCAACAGGATGTATGTTGATGGGTACACTTATTGACGAGCTAGAAAGACAAGATAAGTCTACTGGTCTGATCACACTTTGTATAGGTGGAGGTATGGGTATCGCTACAATCATCGAAAGAGTTTAATTTTTTAAAAAACTAAAAGAATAGAACATCATGACAAATGATTTTTATGAATATAAAGTAGAAGATGGGATTGCAATCTTGACAATAAATCAAGTGAATAATCCTACTAATTTATTTAGCCAAGAGTTTATCCAAAAGTATATAGAGCAAGCTCATGCAGCAATTGCAGATGAGAGTGTGAAAGGATTTATCGTTACTTCTGGTAGAAAGATGTTTATGCCAGGAGCAGATCTTAGAGAATTAGAAAATCTAGGTGTAGATGCAGAGAAGGAATTGGCAGGAGCATTAGAAATGCATAAAGGATTTAGAGGAATTGAAACTGGGGGTAAACCATTTGTGGCTGTTATAAATGGTACTGCAATGGGTGGAGGACTTGAGCTTTGTCTTACTTGCCATCACAGAATAATGCTTGATAATCCAAAGATTAAAATAGGTTTTCCTGAGGTAAAAGTTGGGTTGTTACCAGGTGGAGGAGGTTGTGCGAAAGCACCATATCTCATGGGAATACAAAACTCATTGATGGCTCTGCTACAAGGGACTGAATTTCGACCTGATAAAGCGTTAAAGCAAGGATTAGTTGATCAGAAAGCTGATGATCAAGAAGATGCAATGGCTAAAGCTAAAGCTTGGATAGCAGAAAATCCTAAACCAGTGCAACCTTGGGATAATAAGAAACACAGAATACCTGGAGGTGGACTGATGACACCTAATGGTGCGCAGATCATGGCAGGAGGAATTGGTAATTTGAGGAAAGCAACTCACGGAAATTATCCTGCTGCTCAGTACATTATGAGTATTGTGTATGAAGGGCTACAAGTGCCGATAGATAGAGCACTGGAAATTGAAGCTAGATATTTCACCAAGGTTATCCAGACTAAGGAAGCTAAGAATATGATTAGGTCATTATTCATAGAAATGCAGAAAGCTAAGAAAGGTGCTGCAAGACCAAAAGACGAACCAAAGTATGAAGTTAAAAAGCTAGGAATTTTAGGAGCAGGTATGATGGGCGCTGGTATCGCTTATGTATCTGCTAAAGCAGGAATGGATGTGGTGCTTAAAGATGTGACCTTAGAAGGAGCTGAAAAAGGCAAAAGTTATTCTGAAGGATTACTTAAAAAGGCGATTTCTAGAGGTAGATCTACACAAGAAAAAGCAGATGCGCTTTTAGCCAGGATTAAGCCTACTGCTGAGCCTACCGATGTAGCAGATTGTGATCTAGTAATTGAAGCAGTATTCGAAAATGTGGATTTAAAAGCAACTGTGACAAAGCAAAGTGAAGATGTAATGGATCCTTCTAAGGTATATGCTTCTAATACCTCCACAATTCCTATTACGCTTTTGGCGAAAGCGTCTGCAAGACCAGATCAGTTTATAGGAATTCACTTCTTTTCGCCTGTGGATAAAATGCCACTAGTTGAGATTATTGTTGGAGAGAAAACAGGACCAAAGGCAATTGCAGCTGCGGTTGATTATACAGTTGCCATTGGCAAAATTCCTGTTGTTGTAAATGATAGTAGAGGGTTCTATACCTCTAGGACATTTGGTACTTACACTAGTGAAGGTATGTTCTTGCTAGAAGAAGGTGTACCTGCAGCAATGATAGAGAATATAGCTAAAGCCAAAGGAATGCCCGTTGGGCCATTAGCGGTCACTGATGAAGTTACGCTTACTCTCGGATTGCATATTATGGAAGCAGACGAAGAGTCTCGTAAGATTCCATCGGTAGCTCGTAACTACAAACTTGCTAAAATGCTAGTAGAGGAATATGGCAGGACTAGTAAGAAAGATGGAGCAGGGTTTTATGATTACCCAAAAGTTGGTAAGAAAAAACTATGGCCAAAATTAGCTGAGATCTTCAAGTCGAATATCGATACACTTCCAAGAGACGTGATAGAGAAAAGAATCATGCACAGACAAGCATTAGAGAGTTACAGATGCCTTGAAGAAGGCGTGCTTAACTCAGTAGTTGACGGTGATCTTGGATCTATCCTTGGATGGGGATTCCCTCCATATACTGGTGGTTCATTATCATATATCGATTTCGTAGGTATGGATAACTTTATTGCTGAGTGTGATGATTTCACTAAGCGTTTTGGGGAGCGTTTTACTATCCCACAAAGCTTAAGAGATTTAGCAGCTGCAGGAAAATCAATCCATGATTTTGGAGGAAGCTCTAATGGAAATGGAAAGTACAGTGCAGCGGAAATAAAGAAAATGCTAGAACCACAGTTAGTAGAATATGCTAACTCCATAGGTATTGATGCTACCGTAGATGATCTTAAGAAAGATACATTAGAAAAAGTGTTAGGTAAGCTAGGTCTTAGCTAAGCTTTTAATAGCATATCGAATAATAGAAAAGGAACTCAATAATTTTGGGTTCCTTTTTTTGTAGGTTAGCACTATTTCAAATAATTATCTTAGACCTAATAAATCAAATCCGCTCAAATGAATTTTAATCCTACTCCTAGAATACTTATGGGCCCTGGCCCATCAGATGCACACCCAAGAGTACTGCAGGCGATGGCACGTCCACTTATAGGCCATCTTGATCCAGAGTTTGTTGCATTGATGGATGAGGTTAAGGAGATGACTCAGAAATGTTTTATCACTAATAATCATTTGACTTTTGTAGTGTCAGCTCCTGGGAGTGCTGGGATGGAGACTTGTCTTGTAAATTTATTAGAGCCAGGAGATGAATGTATTATCGGCATTAATGGAGTGTTTGGTGGGAGGATGAAGGAGATTGCAGAACGGTGCGGAGCGACTGCGCATACAGTAGAAGTAGAGTGGGGTAAGATCATAGAACCATCTATGATTAAAGATGCACTTGCCAAATGCCCAAAGCCTAAGCTAGTTGCTATGGTGCATGCAGAGACTTCTACAGGTGCTAGGCAACCATTAGAGGAGATTAGTGATCTAGTACATAACGCTGGTTCATTATTGATGATCGATGCTGTTACTTCGTTTTGCGGAATTCCGCTTAAAGTAGATGAGTGGGGGATAGATGCTATTTATTCTGGTACTCAGAAGTGTCTTAGTGCACCTCCTGGATTATCACCAGTATCCTTCTCTGATGCTGCTGTAAAAGTACTAGAGAATCGAAAGCACAAAGTACAGAGCTGGTTTCTAGATCTTAGTCTTGTTAAAAATTACTGGGCAGGAGCTAAACGTGCTTATCATCATACAGCACCAGTCTCGTCAGTATATGCTATACATCAAGCACTATCGATAGTATTAGAAGAAGGCCTTGAGAATAGATGGGCACGACATAATGAAGTACATCTATATCTCAAAGAACAACTTGAGAACTTAGGATTTAAGTACTTAGTAGAAGAGGAGTTTAGGTTGCCTAATCTTAATGCTGTAATCTTGCCAAGTGGAGTAGATGAGGCAAGCATACGAAAGCAGTTGTTGTTAGACTATAATATCGAAGTCGGTGGAGGATTAGGTGCTTTTGCAGGGAAGATATGGAGAGTAGGAATAATGGGAGAAAGTGCAACTAAAAACCATGTGAACGCACTGATAGGAGCACTCAAAGAATTGATGTAAGCAAATATCCGTTTATAATTTCACGATTTTCTTGGCATATCTATTTAGACCTTTCGAAACTTGCATAAAATAAGTTCCTGGGGTTAGATCAGATAAATTCACTTCAGACTTCAATCTTGTTAGTTCAGTTTTTGATATCATCAATTTGCCGAAAACATCAAAGACATTAATAAATACCATCTCTTCATCATCATTAAGTCCTTCGATGTATATTTCATTTTGTACTGGATTAGGAAATGTCCTAATACCTGAAAGATTCCCCCCTTTAATCGTTATCGATTGTAAGTCACTATAATATTCTTGACCATCGTTATCAAGCACTTTTAATCTGTAATAGTTTAGTCCAACTTTTTTAGTATCTAAATCGAGAACATCGTAGTTGTTGATGCTAGCATCATTATTATTTGCTCTCAAAGTTCTAAATTCATAAAATTCAGCCTCTGACTCATGTCTCCTTTGCAGTTTGTAGAATTTAATATTAGACTCGTTGGTAGTGCTCCATTTCACCTCAACATCCTGCCCAGAATTATATACGTCAAATGAAACAAGCTCTAGTGGGAGCGCCACTGACGCTTCTAGGAAAGGGTGAATAGCTTTTGAGCTAATCATGCTATCATCGATATAAATACTAGCTCGACCTTCCACAGACTCACCTTCTATATGATCTGTCGTGTTACCCACACTCCAAGAAATCATTTTGTTATCTATTGTGGTAACAACATTATTTACTTCAAATAATTGCTGACCATCTTGCCAGACCGAGATCGATCCATTATTCACCCCTATGTCAGAGCATTTGTAGTAAGTTTCTAGGTGCATCCATTTATTTACGGGCACTGATAAAGCAGATGACGCTATCTGGACCTGATCGTCATTGTGATCAGATTGTAAAAATAGATACATCTTATTAGTGCTTGCATCATGGCGTGCATTAACGGCCCAGATAGTTTCTGTTTCTCCTAATGCATTGATAGTTCCAAAATCGAAAATATTCCAATACCCTTCATCGTCCGTATTCCATGATACTTCTTTAGTAGGATTATAAATGTGAGGTATATAAAGGAAAGAACTATAATAACCTTCAGTCGGAAGAGGATTTCCTCCTTCGTTGATTGCATCATCGGCCCATCGTCGTAGCTTTATTCCTTTATCTCCGTTTTCTGCTCTGTAGGCATTTGTGATTGATGCTCTTGCTGAAAATTTTCCTGAGTGAGCAAACCTATTATCAGCAACTATCTCAGTATCCTCGCCGCCTGTTCTAAATATTTCTCCTCCTGGGTGAACCGATTGAGCATCGTCCCAATCATCTAAAGTGCCTTCTTCTAAATCAGCATACCAGATGATAGCATTTCTAGCTTCTAATGGCAGCAAATCAGTAAGCTGCGCATTCAAATTCGCTATTACTAAGGCTAGTGTAAGTGTTATTAAAATTCTCATTTTCTTCAGGTGCGTGTGATCGAACAAACTCAATCACATACTATATTACTTATGACAGAGTTGCGATGCAATCTTTAGCTAGATTTAAAGACTTGATATGTAAGCTACTTATCAAAGAGATCCATGATATTGAGAATATCTGTAAGAGTACGTATGAGTAAAATTATTCATTTGCCCATTTTAAAACTTGCAAAAAATACTTCCTGACATACCCTAAGAACTAATAAAAGATATATTTTCAAAGAATTACGATAATCTATAAAGCCTAATGCCGCATAAGGATAAATCAAATAGCTCAGACGTGAAATATGGATGGTTTACATCATTATTCCAAGACATATTTGATATAGGCAAAGGAGTAAATCAAAAAGCTACTATTGAGAAAATCAGTTCTGAGCAATCCATGACTGGTGCTAATGCGTGGATGTTAATCTGTAGCATTATGATCGCTTCCATTGGTCTTAACCTTGACTCGCAAGCAGTTATAATAGGTGCAATGCTTATATCTCCTCTGATGTCACCAATCTTAGGTATTGGGTTGGGGGTGGCTATAAATGACAAGGATGCTCTATATCACGCACTTACTCATTTTGCGTCGGCTATTGTTATCGCTCTTGTTACGTCGACCTTTTATTTTTTAATCACACCACTTGATGAATTTACATACCAGATAGAATCTAGGACAGAGCCTACTTTTCTGGATGTATTCATTGCAATATTTGGAGGGATAGCTGGTATAATTTCTATTGCTCGAAAAGATATCTCGACTACTTTGCCTGGTGTGGCAATTGCTACTGCCTTGATGCCTCCACTGTGTGTGGCAGGCTATGGAATTGCAAACGCTAGCTGGTTTGTAGCAACCAAGGCTTTCTATTTGTTTTTTCTCAATTCGTTTTTTGTAGCCTTTGCCACTTATGTGATTTTGAAGCGTATGCACTTTCCCAAAAAAGTTATCGCTGACCTTAAGCAAAGAAGAAGGAATATAATTTTTGTTTCCATATTTAGTATCCTCACTATTATCCCAAGTCTATTTATTTTTTGGTCTGTGTATGAAGAGTTTACTAGGAATCAAAAGCTTAAGCAATTTATCGTTAACAACTTTGAGGGGAGATCACAAAATTTGCTTGATGAGTATAAATTAGTACCTCCAGAAAATCCCACAGAACTCCTCATTAAAGTATATGGCACAGAGATTAATGACTCTTCTATAGAAGGGTTTAAGCAAGGATTGAAAGATGTGGGTCTTGGGTTTATAAAAGATATAGAGATTATTTCTACCACAGAGATTGACCTTAATAACTTTGACGAATTGCGTACACAAGTTAGTGGTTTAGATGAAAAGCTTAATGCTCAAATCAATCAACTCATAGATGAAAGACACGCTAGAGAAACAGTTTTACAAGAGTTGACAGAGCGCGATAATTTCTTTAGGCAAGATTCTGTCAAGTTTAAAAGAATAAGCCAAGAGGCCAAAATATTTTTCCCAGACATCCAAGAGATGAGTCTAGCTGTTAGCCAATCTTCGGACTTTAAGAAGGCAACTAGTAACCTTCCTACATTAATTCTCAAATGGAGAAATCCAAAAGAAGACGATATTAAAAAATTAGAACGATTTATTAAAGAGAGCTACGCTATCGATACGCT
>CALFUQ010000265.1 GCA_937929885.1 uncultured Saprospiraceae bacterium | reverse complement strand
CCCTTCGCTATTTACAACTAGAAAATCTTGGTTACTTATAACTTCAGTAAAATCAGAACTTCTCGACCATTCATAATCAGGTTCGCAACTTCCAGTCACCATCAAAGTAGTCGTACTACTGCATACATCTATTTCACCATTCCCATTTTTACCTAATACTTCTATTTCCAATCTATCTGTTGGATTCACTGTTATCTCGCCTGTAATTTCACATACACCGTCAGTTACAGTTACTGAATATTTTGTTGATTCAGTAGGATTGACTTTGGGATTAGATAAGTCTCCAGAAATCCCTGTCATCGGCGACCAAGTATAAGTCCAATCTGGATTAGGATTGAGCACAATAGCTCCACCTACACCTGTACAAACATCTACGACACCATCACCTCCATCTGTAAACTCTAAACCAGGTCCATCACCTAATGTGACATCTATCATTTCTACTTCACTCTGACAGTTGCCATCTATAACGGCTCTGACAAAATAAGTTCCGTCTTCTCTAATAGTAAGACTTGAATTATTGCCTATAACATTTGAGAACCCACTATCAGTTGACCACTCATAATTAGGATCACAATTTCCTACTACCTTCAATACCGCACTGCTTCCACAAGTATTCACATTTCCATCTAAGTCTACTCCTATTACAGATATGTCTAACTGATCACCAGGCACCACTTGTACTTCTCCATAAGCTTCACAGTCACCATCAGTTACTGTTACGCTATAGGTTGTAGTTTCTGTTGGATTTACCTTTGGGCTGGATAAGTCTCCACTCAGACCAGAAGTAGGTGACCAAGAATATGTCCATGCTGGGTTAGGATTTTTAACAATCATCCCTCCTATTCCTTCACAAACTTGCACAATACCATCTCCATCATCAGTAAATTCTATGCTTGGTCCATCACCTAATGTGATCTCAATTTCTTCGATCTCACTATTACAACTTTCTAAGATTCCTCTCACATAGTAAGTCCCACTTTGAGTAATTGTGATAGAAGGATAAGTACTTATAATATTATTGAAGGTAACATCAGTGGCCCACTCATAATTAGGTTCACACATACCCATTGCTAAGAGATTAGCGCTACCAGCACATGTATTGAGGTTGCCATCTGTATCAAGGCCTCTAACTTGTATATCTATATTTTCTCCAGGCACAACTAATATCTCACCACTAACTTCACACTCACCACTAGTTACTGTAACACTATAAGTTGTGGGAATAGTTGGGTTTACTTTTGGGTTAGACAAATCACCCGAAATGCCATCCATTGGCGACCAAGTATAGGTCCAATCTGGATTAGGGTTCATGATTATCATTCCGCCTACACCTTGACAAACCTCTACAATTGCATCTCCACCATCAGTAAATATTAAATCGATTCCATCAGTGATATCAATATCAACTCTTTGAGTAGATGAGTTACAACCGTTAGGCGCCGTAGCTCTCACATATATCTCACCACTATCTTGGCCTGTGAAGTCATAGTTGATAGTCGTGCCTCGACCTAGTGAATTTGTAAAATTTTCATCTGTTGCCCATTCGTAAGTTATATTCTCTGGCTCATTAATCATGAGACTTCCTCTTGGGCTACAATTGATAAGATCTCCTACTACATCTATTATAATATCTTCTAGCACGATTACTTCTATCTCATCTTCGATACTACAAAGAGGGCTTATTACTGTTACCTTGTATAGTTGGCTCCTATTAGAATTGAAAGTTGGATTAGATTTAGAAGTTGTGGTAAATGTCAATCCTGTCTCAGGCACCCAGTTGTAAAACCAATCTTCGTTAGGATTTGTCACTAGATTTGGCGTTTGTCCATCACATACATAGATAGGATTAGAAAAAGTTCTAATACTAGGTACATCTCCAAAGTCTACTGACTCTGTTACCGTATAAGAACAACCATTCTCTAAGGTCAATTTCAATCTTACCATCAAGTTAAATCGCGTTGGGATATCCACATCTACATTACGACCAGACATTTCGAAAGAATTATTATTCATAAAGAATACCCAGTCGTAACTAGCGACAGATATATTATTAATCATATCAAATTCTGAAGTAAATGTTGCTCCTACTGTAGTTTCATCACAATCTGTAACATTAAAACTAAATCTAGGTTCTGGACCAGTTAGCGTTTGAGGATCTACAGACTTTTGCTGTACAATCTCACAACCATTTTCGGATATATTGAATAGTGCAACATCAAGTTGAGTATCATCTGTAATAGTGAAACTGAAAGGATTTCCTGTCCCATTAATTGTGTTAGCTCCTTGAGATATTTCCCATCTGTTATTAGTAGGGTCTACGCCATCTGGCAGATCGCCATTAGCAGTATTCAAAATGATTACTGTCTCACCAGTGTCACCACAATCATCTAAAGAAATATCAAAATCAATTGCTTCTCCTTCAACCAATGTTTTGCTAATCATAATCGCATTAGATAGATCATAGCAGCCTGTTAAATCACTGATGTTACCTCCCACACTTAAACCTTCTAAATCACCATCATAACTTACGTTGTAAAGATTGCAATCACCAGGCGCAAAAGATTGAAAATCAAATGTAGGACCAACTGGCAAACTGATTATTGCTCCATCAGCATCAGTTAAAATCCATTGATTATTACCTCCAGTCGCAAATTCTAAGACTGGTGAAAAAGTATAAGCCACTGCTTCACCAACACAAAGATCTATACTCGAGGTGCCATCTGCATTAGTTAGCATCCCTCCATTTATTTCAGTAATACAACCTGCATAGACGTTGATATTATCTACATCCCATATGCTTTCTTCTGCTTCATTACCTACTGGACAATATCCTAATAATTCAAAACTAAATATAGTAGGTTGATCTACAGTAAATCCTTCAATTTGAGAGAAGTCCATCGTTTGTAAAGTCCAGTCTAAATTTGTAGGAATATCAGAACGACTGTAGATTTCTTGTCCATTTACTGTAACACGAATTCCATATGCAGTAGGATAATTATTCGGCCCACTGATACCATCTATAAAAACAAATTCTTCTGGCCCTTTCTCGTAAAATTCTAATTTCTTTAATTGTGCTTGACCTTCTGTTGGTAATAGCTCTATATCAAATCTTATAGCTCGATCACTGTCGCTTTCAAAGTCGCAACTCTCACTACTACTTACACACAATCCTTCATTACCATCAAATCCTGGTGTACAAGAATGCGTATTTGTTGATGGATTGTTTCTATATAAAGATCTCCCGATCAATAACATATCAGCACACTCAGATTTATTTTCATTATCTGCTGTAAACTCATTATAACTAGTGTTAGAGTCGTCGGTGAAAAATGCAGTACATCCATCAAGATCAAAACTCACCACTGATAAATCCCCAGTACGCTCTGGGCAATTATCTTGAGCTGATATGCCCACTCCGATTGTAGTGCACAATACCAAAACTAATAACCAATTTAAGTTGACCATACTTTTAATAACTAATGCTTTTGACAATTTCTTCATGTTTAGATTCTCCTCTATTATCTTAAAATGAGCTTGTCTCATTAATATTTATTATTTCTACTCGTCTCTCTTTTGAGGCAGCAACGCTGTATATTGACGCTGTCACATTAGATGCGCTGTCACTTACGTTAGCAGGTGCTTGATTCTCACCAAAAGAAACATCCGTGATTATCAATCTTCCGTTCTCTATAAATTGATTTAGCTGCCCACTAGAAAACTGATCTAATTCATTCTCGACACTATGAACTCTTCGTTTACTTAATTCCAGATTATAATTAGTTCCTGCGATTGGACTCGCAAATCCTTTAATCTGGATTTCAAAATTTTGACCTCCGTTTAGTTTTGAGAGTAATGCATCTAAGAATAATCCCATTTTCTCGAATCCTCCTCTTACATCAAATTCAAAGAAGTCATCCATATTCTGCTGCTCAATTAATCGCTCTTCGCCTTGAAGATTTCTAACTGATCTGTCTTTATACTTTTCCTTCTTTGAAATGAAAGGTGTATAGGTATCAGTATAGGTCTTGCTCGTGGATAATCGCTTTTTATTGAAGTAACTCTTGTTAGAGACTACTGCTCTTGACTCTAACTTAGGATAGTCATTATCAAAATAAAGGGCCAACGGCAGATAGATATTAAGATCTCTCTTCTTCATTCTGACCGTCTTATTGATTTCACCTCCTAGACCATCTTTCTTACCATCGATGATCATAGTTTGGGTATCATAACCTTCAGCCTCTATGATAATCTTATACTTCTTATTTGGATCTAAATCAAAAGATGCTTTACCATTTACATTTTCTAAGACCTTATCTGGGTTAGATGGGTCTGACAAATCGACAATAGTAACCGTAGCATTTTCTAATGGCGCACCAGTCTTATCGTCCACTATATCCAAGTTCACGGCAATCTTATCTCTTCCTAAGAATAACTTCTTAACTATATCCTGAGACTCATAAATTCCTTTAGTACTTACATAAATAGTATCCGACTGCATACCATATTTTTCTCCTATCACCATGTATTCTCTATCTTTCTGGAGTATACAATCATGATCTATCCCAGTCGCATTAAGCTCTTCGCATACGACTTCTCCAGTACTTATATCTACAACTCGCACATTAGAATTAATCAATGAATCTTGAGTAGCCTTTATAAAAGTCTGTGCATTAAGCTTAATATTAACTTCTGCATGCTCAGCTTTGTAGATATCATAACAACATGCCTCGTAAGGGTTATCTACATACGAAGACTCTAGTCTATCAGATGAGAAGTACGACTCTTTACCATCATCAGAAAGTGTGTAGTAGACATCGTTGTAACTGGTGTTTATAGGATTGTTGAGATGAGTAGGTTCTTCAAATGCCATCTCTCCTTTATCAGCTCTGTAAACATCATGCCCACCGAGTGATTGCCTACCATTACTACTGAAGTAAAGTACATTAGAAGGGTTATGATAGAAAGGGGTGATATCATCTTCAGGAGAGTTGATCTCTTTTGCATTGATCGGTTCTCCAAATTTCCCATTCTCACCTACTACACTATACCATATGTCTAACTTACCTGCTCCTCCAACTTTGTCAGTCACAAAAAACAGTAAGTCTTGATCTAGTTTAGAATCATAACCTACAGCTGGCTGTGTAGTAGTATAACTCTGTAGATTTATATTCTCTGGTAACTTTATCTCTTCGCTATAATCCCCAGTAGTAGATATGTTTTTATAATACAACTCACATTTAATATCATTACCTAAGAAGTAATCACAGATTGTGTAATACATTCTAGTCTTGTCTTTATTAAAAGCTGTATGTGCAGAATGTAGTTTTTCTTTATTGGCATCTCCAAGTATATCACCTTGACTAGACTTATCTCCAGATAGCAATACTTTAGAAAGTAATTTAGATGGGTTATTCTCAGATTCTACCTCACTGAAACTAAGTGAAGAATAATATAATCCTTCCTCAGAGTCCATAGCTCCGAATTCTGAATATTGGGTATTGATCCCTCCATCAAGATGTGTAATGGTAATACTACCGTCAGGATTAGCTATTTTATCAAGTGCCCATTCGCATGCTTTCAGTTCTTTTTCAGCTCTCTGCGTGTAATATGCATCATCACCACTATGCTCAGATAGATACATCTCATACCCTCTCTTTGCATCAGTATACTTACCCTGCTGTTGCTGCATATTTGCTAACCAAAATTGAGACAGCGGGAATTCCTTATTCTCATCATAATTAACAGCTGCTTCATATCTTTCTTCTGCTTCATTATAAGCACTAAAAAGCCTTGCCGACTCTCCAACCTTATAATTAATCTCTGCACTAGTCGTATCAAACTCTATAGCATTACTATAGTAGTCAAGAGCACTGTAGTAGTCTTTCTCTATAAATGAATTCTCTGCTGCTTTGATAAAAGCCTTAAGCGATTGTCCTTGCACAAATGAAACTTGCAGCACAAATACTACTAGCAGCAATAAGATTCTATTTTTTCTATTCGATATACTCCTAATCATATCTTAAAATATTGGACAAATTTTAAATTGCTTCAATGGCTTCACGTGCGTTATGATATACCTGAAGTGTAACTCAGGCCCTCCTAGGTTTACTCTTGTACCATCATGATCAAACGATTGGACATCGTAACTAAACGAACCGTAGTATCTGTTAAACTCAATAGCAATCGTAGGGATCAAAGTATTAGTTGCTTTATCAGCAATCTTTGTGGTTCTCAACCCTAGACCTACGTGGAGGTTAAACTCTTTACCTCTTTGCTCTTGTATGTATATTTTACCTAGTAAACCAAACAGGTACTCATCATAAGCTCCCTGGAATTGACCTAGTGCATGACCTTGAATATCAAGCTTAGGATGCACCTCATAGGTACCTCTAAAATTCAGGTTAAGTCTCCTCGGCAACTTGACATCATCAGCTTGAAAGAAAGCTACCTTAGGTTCTATGAAGTGATAAACACCCAATCCTAAATCAAAATTTGTACGAGAGGTAATTTGGTATCTGTAGTTTAATCCTATAGAATTTTCTAAGAAACTTACTCTATCCATATCAGTATTCTCACCAGAAGGCAAAGTAGGATCATAAGCATCTCCATCCCATTGTCTATCCCATGAAAGACTTGTTAGGCTGAGTCCACGCGTAGCGAAGCCGAGTCCGAGTCCACCTGTTATTAAGTTTCTCTTATTTATAATTCTAGTATAACTTCCTAGGAAGTTGATATTAGTAAGATTAAGTCTTGAGAGGCCTTGTTTATCATAATTAAAAAGTACACCCCCTGAGATAAAGGAGTTATCAGAATTACCTAAGTAAAACTTACGATCATACTGACCACTAAATGTAGTCCATGGCACAGGCACAGCTCTAGCTTGAGATTTATAACTAGCCATAAATCGCTCATCACCATTAAACACACCAGTATTTGCTGGATTAAGATTTAAGGGCGAGTTGTAAAACTGCGAATAATGTATGTCTTGTCCTTTTACAGAAATATTGATTAAAAAAATAATCAAAAAGATCTGACCAACTGTTCTAAATGATCTATTCACTGTCAAGTTATTAATTGCATTATAAAAATCAATAAGATGTATCTTATTGATTTTTAATCGTTTAATTCGTTGATAATCAATTGATTATCTACAGTTAGGTATTATGCAAAAACCTTGCTACGTTTTACGAGATTATGCCAAGCATTAAAGTGAGAATCAGAATATGTTTTGGAGGACAAATTCAACTTTGGAAGTTTACATTTGTAGTCGAGATAATACAAACCGATGAAAATATTCAGTGCTAAGCAGGTAAGAGATATAGATGAATATACTATCAAAAACAAACCGATAGAATCTATCGAGTTAATGGAAAATGCTGCCAGTGTATTTTTCAA
>CALFUQ010000264.1 GCA_937929885.1 uncultured Saprospiraceae bacterium | reverse complement strand
GCAGTATTGTCTCGTAACTAGGCTGTGTCAGAGATGTCTCTATTCTTTCTGCACACATGTTACAACTGAGGCTGTCTTTGCATCACCCTATTTTTTCTGCAGTATTGTCTCGTAACTAGCATAGCCAATACTGATTTCCCTGATAGAAAGCCTCATATAGAAGAAGAATTATATTTCATTAACAAAACCAAGAATCTAATTTTTCATATTTATGATGATAGAGGTCTGGACATTCTAATGACAGATAAATCCGAACTAAAAAAATTATATAAGAAACATAAAGACTGGATACTCGAATATGACAGAAGTCTAATTTTAGAAAGATTGAGCTAAATAAAGCAACTAAAATGTTAGAAAATAAAAAATTGCTCTTCGTATGCAGTAGAAATAAATGGAGAAGTAAAACTGCAGAAACAATCTTTAGTAATTATCAAAACATTGAAGTACGTTCAGCTGGAACATCAAGTTCTGCCCAAACCAAGATATCCAAAAAATTAATTGAATGGGCTGATGAAATCTATGTAATGGAAAAGAAACACAAGGAAATTATCGAACATAAATTTGGGAGATTTGATAAATTAATTTCTATTCTAAACATACCAGATGAATACAAATATATGGATGAAGAATTAGTTGATGAATTAAAATCAGTGGTAATAATTGAATGAAAAACGAGCTATAATAAATAGGACTTCTCGTGGTCGGCACGACCGAGCGTGAAGTCTCTGTTGGACGTAGTCGTTCCCCTAGAGATAAAGCAAATTTTATTTCGTGTTTGTTTTAGAGAATATTTTCTTTTTGATTTCTAATCATGTCGGCCGAGTACTGATCTTATACCTTTGATCATAGCTGTTATTGATATGGGAATACAAACTTCGTGAAAATACATTGCAAAATTTTGAGGCAATGCAAAGCTCCGCTAAGCCCCAGTTTTGCACTTGAGTTACTTTGAGTTTTGGTAGTCATAGTTTTTAGATTTTGGTGGCCCTCTACTGGGGTTGATTATTTCTAGGAGTATCAGTTTCCCTTTCTTGCAGTTTGGACACTGATCTATGATCATGCCTTTCTGTGCCCATATTGTTCGGAAGTCTTTTTTCTCTGCCTTAGCATGAGGGAATAATTTAGTCTTCCATGAACTGTGCAATATTCCGTAATGCCTTATCCTGATAAATCCTTTTGGCAAAATATGCATTGAATACCTACGAATGAACTCCCAACTCTTTAGAGTCATCACTTTGGTCTGGTTACGATGTCGATAGTCTGTATATGAAAAGGTCACCCTGTTTTTGTCGAATGACTTTATCCTATGGTGAGTGATCGCCGTTTTGTAAGTATATCTAGCTAAATATTTGATGAGTATCTCCTTACTTCCAAAAGCAGGTTTTGCATATACATTCCAAGGTTGTTTATAGATTGCTCTGTGGATCTGTAAGGACAACTCGATGCCTGCTTTCTGAATAGCCTCTACATATTTTTGTCTAAAGACCTTTGCGAGTTCTTTGACAGGGAATAGATACTTGCCCTTTCCTTTTGCCTCTCTCCATTTGTTGTTGAGCGTAACTCCACCTTCCGGCACGATACAATGAAGGTGAGGATGGTACCCCATATCTGAGCCCCAAGTATGCAGTACCGTCGTAGCTCCGATCTGTGCTCCGAGGTATTTTGGATTCCATCCAAAACCTTGGAGTGTTTCCCACGCACTCTTGAATAATGCCGCAAACATGACACGATTATTCCCTAGACAAAGTCCATTGAGCTCATGCGGGATCGTGAATACTACATGATAGTATTTTGTCGGTAAGTATTGTGATTGCCTTTCTTCTATCCATCGTAGTCGTTCAGTGTTTTGACATCTAGGGCAATGTCTGTTACCACAAGAGTTGTAACGCACATGCGTGCTATGGCACTTATCACATTGATATAGCTCACCACCTAGAGCAGCGGTACGACAGCTCTTGATGGCATGTAATATTCGTACTTGATAGGAGTTACATCTAGTAACTACCTGATCCCACTGTCCAGTTATGATCTGAGCAATGGCGTCCTTATCATAAGACAATTGAGCTTATTGATAAAGCTTATCTATGGGACTAAACTTTGCAGAGTTATCCAACCTAGCAACATGTAAATAAATAAGGGTTGTGGACAGGTGAGCATGGCCAAGCAGTTTGCGTAAGGTGTCTACATCCATACCTTGCTCCAGTAAATGTGTAGCATAACTATGTCTCAAGGTATGAACGGAAGCTTTCTTTGCGATACCTGCTCTCTTAATAGTCTCGCGCATAGGCCACTGTACTCCTTTAGGAGAGAGTTGGCTGCCTATGGACTTACCATTAAACAAATAATGTTTGGGATGATATGCTGCTATGTATTTCTTAAGTCCTCTAGCTATCATTCTGCTGAGTGGAACATATCTATCCTTGTTGTACTTAGTTTCTCTGATGTGGATCATCAATCGATGAAAGTCAACATCGCTGATCTTCAAATTACGGACCTCGAGCAATCTCAATCCTGCTGAGTAGATCAAAGCGAGTAACACACGATGTTTCAATATCCGTGCACTCTTGAAGAGCAACTTACATTCTGAGGGACTTAATACAACTGGGAGTTTAGTATCATTCTTGATAGAAGGAAGCTTGATGATCTTATCCGATAGATCATGTATTCTAAACAAGAATCGAAGACCATAGACCGTGTGCTTAAAATAAGACTTGGAAGGTCTATCCCCCATGAGTAGATGTTGTAAGTAGCCGTTGATCTGTGTTTCATCAAGCTCAACAGCAGGGATCTGAAAATGTAGACTGATCTTTGCTATACACCTACCATAGTTGAGCAAAGTAGCCTTGGACATACCTCCAAGAATAACTTTCTGCTCCAGCTTTTCAAACATTGGAGCAAATCCAGTAACTTCATTTTTAGCACGATCTATGATCCTGCTTAGTTTTAATGTTTCCATGTATAAAATATTTGTGGTGAAATACTTAGTACATGGAAACTTTTGTGCTGACTTTTAAACTGTCGACGATAGGAGACTTCGTTCAACACTACATAGTGTAGACATACTTTCCACTCATCATTGCACTTGCTCGGTTCTCGCCTACTCATGAGATTTCGTATATTGAGTCGTCAGTCAGATTCGCTACAAGCACGTCGCCTATGCCTGTCCGTTATGGTTCATGAAACTTGAGAGATAAGCTAAGTTCCTATAAAAAAAAAAGACCATTAATTATGACAACAAAGAAACTTAAAATAGGATATCAATATTTCTACATTTTTTTCTTACTAAGTATTCCAACTTTAACTATTTCACAAGAATCAAAAAATGTCATCTATTTCGGTGAAGATTTTTTCCTACTAGAGGGTACTGGAATTCCTGACTCTCTTAAAGAAAACCGATAT
>CALFUQ010000263.1 GCA_937929885.1 uncultured Saprospiraceae bacterium | reverse complement strand
TTAAAAAAAGACTTCCCCAGTTATGACTTGTTTGCAAACTCTAGTCTAGATAAAGTATACGATCCAGAATCACTAGAAGAGGCATTAAAATATGAGGCTTATATCTTTGAGAGCGTTTTGTTATTTAATGAAGAAAATTCTAACTACAGAATAGAGTATTTACCAAACGAAGCTCAACTTTCAAGCATCAATTCTATTACAGAAATGGACATTGATAGCGATGGTAAAAATGAAATGATCCTTGCAGGCAACATGTATCAATCCGAGATAGAGACTACAAGAAATGATGCCTCAGTAGGATCAGTCTTAAGAAAAATAGATGATCAATGGAAGTCAATAGATCCTATTCGAACCAATCTTTATTTACCATATGATGTAAGGCATTTACAACCGATAGAAGTCAATGGAAGTAAATATTTGATCGCCGTATCTAATGATGACCAACTTCGCATATTTCTTAAAGAAAAATAGATGAAGGCCAAAATCAAATTCATGTCATTGAAAACTCTTTTATACCCATTGCTATTATTTGCTCTAAATGTTGGTGCACAAGATCCAGTCTCATATGTAAATACTTTTATAGGCACTTCTAATTATGGTGCTACACATCCAGGGCCAGTTAGACCAGCAGGTATGGCTTCTGTAGTTCCATTTAATGTAGCATTTAAGAAAGGAGCTGAGAATCAATTTGAAAAAGATAGTGAATGGCACTCCCGCCCCTATGTAAATGAAAATACTTTTCTTTCAGGATTCTCGCATGTCAATCTTTCAGGTGTAGGTTGTCCTGATTTAGGGAGTATCATATTAATGCCAACTTCTGGAGACCTTAAATTTGACCCAGAAGAGAACGGTTCTACTTTAAGCAATCAGAGCTCTAAACCTGGTCATTATAGCTGTGAACTGGACAAACATCAAATCAAGGTAGAAACTACTTCTACAACAAGAGTGGGATTGAGCCGATATACATTTCCAGCAGGAAGAGCTAATGTAATATTAAATCTTGGTCTAGGCCTCACTAACGAAACGGGGGCTCACCTAAGAGTTGTATCTGATACAGAAGTAGAAGGTTATAAAATTTTCGGTGACTTTTGCTATAATCAAGGAGCTAGACCAGTATACTTTGTAATGCGAATTTCTGAAAATACTAAAGAGTTTGGCGCTTGGAAAAAGATGCCTAACTATCTTGGTGTAGAAGGTGAATGGTCAAAGTACAATGACAAATTCAAACCCTACCCTAATTATACGAATGATATGGCGGGAGAAAACATTGGTGCTTATTTTTCTTACCATTCTGATAAAGAACAAACCATAGAAGTCCATATCGGCATTTCTTATAGCAGCATTAAAAATGCAAGACTAAATTTAGACACGGAAATATCAAACAAGACTTTCTCTCAGATCAAACAAGAATCTTACGATGAATGGAACAACATGCTGGGTCGAATAAAAGTAAAAGATAGTAACCATGATAAAAAAGTAATTTTCTATTCTGCTTTGTATCATCTGTTGCTACATCCTAATATCTTGCAAGATGTAAATGGCGAATACCCTGCTATGCGATCTTCAGAAATTTTGAATGCAGGATCCAAAAACAGATATACCGTTTTTTCTCTTTGGGACACTTATCGTAATGTTCATCCTTTCTTGTCTCTTGTATATCCAGAGCTGCAAACAGATATGCTATCAAGCATGGTCGACATGTATAAAGAAAGTGGATGGATGCCTAAATGGGAACTTATGGGGTTAGAATCACACGTCATGGTAGGAGATCCAGCGACACCTGTAATAGCTGATAGTTATCTAAGAGGAATTACAAATTTTGACATAGCGACTGCCTATGAGGGCATACTTAAAACAGCAACAACGACAGAAGCTAACTTCATAAGAAAAGACAATAATTTATACGATTCTCTAGGCTACATTCCTCAATCATTTGATGATTTATATTACGGTGCCGTATCAGCCTCCCTCGAATACAATGTCGCAGATTGGAATCTTGCTCAATTGGCAAAGGAACTGGGCAAAACATCGGATTATAATTATTTTTTAAATAGATCCCACTCTTATAAAAACTATTTTGACAAAGAGACGAAGATGCTCAGACCTCGAGTGGAAGGTGGAGCCTTCTACGCAAAATTTGACCCTGAGCTAGGTAAGAATTTTGAGGCTAACGTAGGATTTGTAGAAGGCAATGCATGGCAGTATAGATTCTATGTGCCTCATGACACCAAGGGACTCATCAGCCTACTAGGTGGAGAAAAAGTCTTTATAGACGAACTACAAAAATGTTTTGATGGCAGTCATTACGATGCTGCCAATGAACCAGATATCACCTATCCATACCTATTTAATTTTGTACAAGGTGAGGAATGGCGGACACAGAAAACGGTAAACGATCTGGTGAAAACTTTCTATAAGAACTCTCCAGATGGGCTCCCTGGCAATGACGACACGGGCACCCTTTCGTGTTGGCTTTTGTATAGTATGATGGGCTTTTATCCTCATTGTCCAGGAGATATGGATTATGCCCTATCGACTCCTATGTTTGAAGAAATTGAAATCAGGTTAAACCAAGATTACTATCCTGGAAAGTCTATCAAGATTAAGACTGAGAAAAGCAAAAATGGAAAAAATGTATTTATTGATAATATAAGCTGGAACAATAAGAAACATAATAGATATTTCATCAATCATCATGAGCTAACAAAAGGAGGCAAGTTGAT
>CALFUQ010000262.1 GCA_937929885.1 uncultured Saprospiraceae bacterium | reverse complement strand
AAAGCCATCGGCTTGGTGAATAATCATTGGTCGGATAAGGAAGAGATGATGCAAGAAGTGCGAAAAATAGCAAGTATGATTGCCTCAAAATCTCCATTATGTATTAGAGGGACGAAAGAGATGCTGTTGTACAAAAGGGATCATAGTGTGAGAGATAGTTTAGATAATATGGCCAATTACAATACAGGAATGTTGATCTCTGAAGATTTAATGGAAGCGTTTCAGGCGAGTATGATGAAGCGGGAGGCGACTTTTAAGGATTGAGGAGGAGGAATAAAAAAGTAGTCGGGAAGACAGGATTCGAACCTGCGACCACACGACCCCCAGCCGTGTGCGCTACCGGACTGCGCCACATCCCGTCTTACAAATTTAGAAATATAAAAGTTTCTAGATTAGTTCTATCTAGAAACCAAACGGGTTCTTGTGGTATTATCAAAGTGAATCATATAATCATAATAAGTCTAGACATTAGTATCAAAATAGTAACTCTCTGCATTACCAACCTTACATACCTTTTGTAAATTACTTTGTAAATCAAAAATTAAATCCTAATGGTTAGATGGGGAATAATAGGCTGCGGCAAAATAGCTGGAAAATTTGCAGAGGATCTAAATAAAATTGAAGGCTGTGCATTATATGGAGTTGCTTCAAGATCAATTGATAAAGCAATCACTTTTGCAAAAGTTAATAATGCGCAAAAAGCATTTGGCTCTTATGAAGAACTTGCGCAAAATGATCAGATTGATGTAGTTTATATCGCCACTCCTCACCCTTTTCATAAAGACAACACTATCCTTTGTTTACAAAATGGGAAACATGTCTTATGTGAAAAACCATTTGCTATGAATATCCACGAAGTAAAAGAAATGGTTAACGCTGCGAAAAAAAATGAAAGGTTTTTAATGGAAGCCATATGGACACAGTTTTTCCCATTTATGCATAAGATCAGAGAACTCGTAAACGAAGGACAGTTAGGTAAGATTAAGATGATTGAGGCAGATTTTGGTTTTAAGGCAGATGTCGATCTATGCGGTCGACTGTATAACCCACACTTAGGTGGAGGTGCTTTACTGGATATTGGTATCTACCCTATATTTCTCTGTCACAGTCTATTGGGCAAACCAGATGAGATTAGTGCAAATGCAGTTATAGGTTCCACTGGTGTGGATGAATCAACAGTAGTAAATTTAAAATGGCAATCAGGAGCTTTGGCCAGCCTCAATTGTACCATTCTAACAGACACTAAGACAGTTGCAAAAATATATGGTGACAAAGCGTATGTAGAAATAAATAGCAGATGGCACGAATCTAAATCTATGTCTTTGAATAATAAAATGGGAAGAATAGAAGAATTTAAGTTTGAAGACGACTATAGAGGTTATGCTTATGAAATCATGGAAGTAAATAAATGTCTAAATAATAATAAGACGGAAAGTGAACTTTTACCATTGCAGTTTTCTGTTGACTTGATAGAAACGCTGGACACGGTAAGATCTCATATTAATTTAGCCTATCCTTCTGAGACAAAACTGTAATTATCAGTATAGCTATTAACAATCATTATGTTAAAATAATCTTCTGTTTAACAGAAATTATAGGGTTAAAACAGAATCCTATTTTGCATATGAGCAGAATACTTTGATTTAAAGCTTATCTATTCCGCTATTCATTTCTTATAGATAGGATATGATTGTAAACACAAACAATGGATAAATTCTAATTTTTACTTGGAGTTAAGTTTTTGTTATTGATAAAGTACAGTTTGCCCAAATAAAATGATATTTTGCCTTTGGAATCAATCAAAATTTACTAAAATGATTATTGGAAAAACTATTAAAAGTAGTCTTGTACTACTATTAACAATTGTTTGTTTTGGGCTATCTGCTCAGACTACTATTCGTGGTGTCATTACAGATGATGCTACAGGAGAAGCTCTCATTGGTGCCAATGTATTGGTAGCAGGAACTTCTGAAGGAACTATAACTGATTTTGACGGTACGTTTGAGATCAATACATCTAGATCACTTCCTGTGGATTTGGAGATTAGTTATACAGGATACGCTACAAAAACTATGTCGGCGACCTCTAGTAATGTAGGTAACATTAACCTGATGGAAGGACTTCTACTTACTGATGATGTAGTAATATCTGCATCTAGAAGAAGGGAGAAAGTACAAGAAGCACCTGCATCGATATCGGTGATAAGTGCTCGAAAAATGGCAGCAACACCAGCAGCGACAAACCCTGCTAGGCAACTATTAAGTATGCCAGGTGTAACTATCCAGCAGCAATCTGCAGAAAGGATTAATATTCAATTGAGAGGTGATGGTGGTCTTTTTGGATCAGCTTCATTCCCTATTATTGATTATCGATCTTTATCAGGTCCTGGATTAGGAACATTTGATGCTATTAACTCTCCATTAAGTAACATTGACATGCAAAGAATAGAGGTGGTAAGAGGACCAGGTTCTGCACTTTATGGGCCAGGGGTAACATCAGGAGTTGTTCACTTCATCACTAAATCAGCTATTGATAATCCAGGAACTACGGTAGAACTGATGGGTGGAGAATTATCTACTTTCGGTGGAACTATAAGACATGCAACAAAAGTATCCGATAAGTTCGGATTTAAGATTAATGCTTCATACAAGAAAGGGGGAGAATTCACATTAGACCCTAATGATACAGCTGACGCAATACAGATTGCAAGATTTAGTAAGACCGTTTCAAACCCTGCAATTGTGGGAGGAATAGTTGATGGATCAGCAGCAGGTACTCAATTACTCGGCGAGGCAGACCTAGATCCCGATGGTGATGGTAATGTTATGCAAGACTTTTGGACTAATAATCTAATTAATGCTACTCTTGAATTTAGACCACAGGATGACTTATCCATAATAGCAACGGGTGGAACAAACGCAGCAAGTTCAGTATTTTATAATTCTCAAGGCGAAGGATTAAGTCAGGCAAGAGAATTCTATGGACAGTTAAGAATGCAAAAAGGAGGGCTTTTCGCTCAAGCGTTTGTTTTAACTAATAATGGGGGAACGGATGATGCTCCGACTTGGTTATATCAAACTGGAAATACTACTGGGATTAGCAGAACACAAACTGAAGCACAAGTTCAATATAATTTTGATTTACCTAGTTTGTTGAATTCTAACTTTACTGCTGGTGTAGATTACAGAAACTCGAGTGCAGATACTGGTAATAGTGTTTATGGACGAGAAGAAGACGACGATGATTTTGGAATCGTCGGAGCTTACCTACAAGGTAAATTTGCGTTAGGGCCAAAGTTAGATATCGTCTTAGCAGGTAGAGTTGATCAATTCAGTTTTATAGATGAGACTGCATTTCAGCCAAGAGCAGTTGCTGTATTCAAGCCATCACCTAGACATACTTTTAGAGGTGGTTTTAACCGAGCAGTTGCATCACCTTCACAACTACAGATTAATATTGATTTCCCAGTAGCTGGTTTCCCAGGTGGAGATATTTGGTTGACTGGAAATAAAAGAGCACAGACGTTTAATAATACGCAGATTGTATTTAATGGTTTATTGGGTCTGCCATCTTTGCCTATAGGTACACCAGGAATGCCTAATGCTTATACTTTCGGTGCGGTAAATGGAGCAGTCCAAGCTCAATTAGTACCAGGATTGATAGGAAGCTTAGCACCAGGAATTGAACAACAATTATTGGCTGCTGGCCTTGATCCTGCTACAGCAGCTGCAACTGCACAAGGTCAAGCAACTCAGATAGCTGGAGCGATCCAAGGATACATTAACGATCCTGCAAATACTCCAGGCGGAACTACAGGTACATTCGTAGGTACAAATTTATTTAATGGCCAACCATTAGGTATACAAGATGCACCTGCAGCTCAGCTTAGAACAGAAGATACTTGGGAAATAGGTTATAAAGGTTTGATTGCAGATAAGTTGGGTGTGATGATTGATATCTATAACAAGAAAACAACTGGTGCGACATTATTCACAGCGATTAGTCCAGGATATTCACTTGCTGGTATAGAAGGCTTAGGAGCTGGGCTAGCTGGACAAGTAGCATCACCTGGCCTTAGAGACTTTATGTTTAATCTTTTCGGTGGTGCAGCTAGTCCCGCTGCAGGACCGACGGCGGATGCCTTACTTGCAGCCATTGCAGGTGCATATACTGCAGGTGGAGATGGATTTGCAGGTGCGATAGGACCTTTAAGTGCTGGTAATATCCTAGCTACGGTTCCTGCAGATGGGGTGCCTCAGAATGGAGTAACTCACTTATCAGCAGGTTATAGAACATTTGAAGATTTTAGTTATACTGGTATAGATGCAGGGCTTGAGTACTATGTAAATCAAGATTTATCTCTATTTACTAATTATTCATACCTATCAGACAATGTTTTTAATCCTGTAATTTCAGGAAGTGATGGAGCTACAGAAAGAACTTCTAATAGTGCGCCTCTTAATAAGGTACGAGCAGGATTTACTTATGCTCCAGAATTTGGATGGAGAGGTAATGCGGCATTCCAGCATGATCCTACCTATGAGGTATTCTTAGGTCAATTTTCTGGAGATACAGAAGAGCGTAATCTTGTAGATGCGGGGGTTGGATATAGATTTGACAATGGATTAGCACTAGACGTTACAGCTCAGAACTTATTTGATTCAGAATACAGATACTATCCTAACATGCCTAAACTAGGTAGAAGGGTAATCGGTAAATTGACTTATACATTTGGCGCAGACGGACCTGCAGATGCAGATGGAGATGGTGTTAAAGATTCTAAGGATATGTGTCCTAACATTGCAGGACTTAAAGCGTTTAATGGCTGTCCTGATAGCGATGGTGATGGTATAAAAGATAGTGATGACAATTGCCCAATGGCAGCAGGTGATGCAATGAATGGTGGATGCCCAGACAGCGATGGTGATGGTGTAATAGACAATGATGATAATTGTCCTAATGTAGCCGGTACGCTCATGGGTTGTCCTGATGGTGATGGTGACGGTGTAGCAGACAAAGATGATAGATGTCCTAATGCTGCGGGAACACTAAGTGGTTGCCCAGATGCAGATGGTGATGGTGTAGCAGATAGAGATGATAAGTGTCCTAATGCAGCTGGTAAGGTATCTGGTTGTCCCGATGGTGACGGCGATGGTGTAGCTGATGGAGATGATAAGTGTCCTACTACTGCTGGTGATGGTGCTGATGGTTGTCCATCTGATAGTGATGGAGATGGAGTACCTAATGACAGAGATGCTTGCCCTGATACTGCTGGTAAAGTAAATGGTTGCCCTGATGGCGATAATGATGGTATTGCGGATAAAGATGATAAGTGTCCTAAGAGAGGTGGTGATATTGATTCTAACGGTTGCCCGAAAGTGAAAACAGTTTCTGCTGCAACAACATCAGTATTTACTAGAGCATTAAGAGGTATCCAGTATGAAACTGGTCAAGCAGTATTAAGAAGTGATTCTTATGCAATACTTGATGAGGTAGTGAGTATCATGCAGGCTGATCCAGGACTTAAGGTTACAATCACAGGACATACTGATAATGTAGGTGATGAAAACAGAAATCTTGATCTATCTATCAATAGAGCAATGGCTGTTAAAACGTACTTGGAGTCAAAAGGAATTAGCGCAACTAGACTGACATCTTCTGGTCAAGGAGAATACAGACCAGTAGCTGATAACTCTACAAGAGAAGGAAGACAACAAAATAGAAGAGTAGAATTAACAGGAAAATATTAAATAATTTAACCTAACCCGTTAAATCAACTTTAAAGGCTGCTCATTTGAGCAGCCTTTTTTTTGCTTATTTCGAAGCAGTTTATAATCTGGTGCAGACTATTAAGCCCACGCTTTTTCCCTAGCAATATATAGTTGATCAAACTTTCAATAGGTTATGACCCAATGGGGAATACTAACTTCTACTTAATCTTAAAAGAGCTCATTAATATTTTTTCGAAAGTCTTCTGCCCTAAAAGTCTTTTTAAGAATAACGAACTAGATTGTTCTACACTCCCTACTGCATATCTGATTTTCCAGCTAGATTTAGTAGCTTTTTAGTATCCTTCCATATGGAATGGATGGAAATTATGCAATCAGTTTTCTCAATTATTATCTAATATGAGGTATCCATATAACATCTTTGCAGTTTCCTTTATCAATTGTTTCTGATTGAATGAAGTGCCTAAATGGTGAATATATAACCCTACATTTTCAACGGAACTATGTATGAGTTTGGCTTTTAACCTAATATTCTTTATCGGATGAAAAGTATTCACCTGCTTAAGAAATTGGTCAATCAATTCAAGTTCCACCTTTCTAACTTCTTCTGAAAGTTCAAGGATATCTGGTTCTGTAAATTGTAAAGAGTGAATAATTTTATAAATAGGGTTAGATAAATATTTAGATGATAAAAATAACTCTACTGATTTCTCAACTCCACTCAATAGATTTTCACTTCTTTCTGTCGAATCTATAATATCAAGATATTTTTGAAAAGTATCATCATGATATCCTGCATTAAAGTCCTTGGTTAACTCTAGCATCAAGGTTTTCTTGTTTTTAAAGTAATTATAAAAACTTCCGATAGGCACATTTGCTTCTGCAGCGATCATATTTGAGGTCACTGAATAATATCCTGATTTTGAAAATAATTTCATTGCTACTTTCTTGATCTTCTGTTTAGTAGCTATGCTTCTTTTCTGCTTTGGCTGCAATACATTTTTTCCCTTCACCATAAAATAATATGTAATTTTTTCACGTAGACATAATAAACTTACTATCAAAGTATGATTTTTTTAAGTAAAATGAGCTTTTACTCATTTTAATAATTGAATAATGAGCAATTATTCATATTTTAGGATAATCAAAAAAATCAGACATGATGAAGATTCTAAAATATATAGGTTTTGCGTTGGCTATATTTTTAATTGCTGGACTGATCTGGTGGTTTGTTGCAGACTATCAAGTTTATGAGGACAGGCCACAAAAATCTCTAGCAGAATATGTTGATCTAGAATCAGATTTTCAGAAACTATTTCAGTTAGCCAAAGATGGTGAAACGATAGAATTACCTGCAGGGCATTTCAAGTTTACTAAAGCGCTCATCTTGGACGGTAAAAACAATATTACTATCAAAGGAGCAGGATTAGATAAAACCGTACTCTCTTTCAGAGGTCAGACAGAGGGGGCAGAAGGTATCAGAGTTGCCAATGGTCATAATATCACCTTGGAAGGGTTTACGATTCAAGATGCCATTGGTGATAATGTAAAGGCAATATATATTGATACACTTACATTCAGACACATCAAAACTGAGTGGACAGATGTGCCCAATGAATCACTAGGAGCTTATGGAATATATCCTGTGATCTGTAAAAATGTATTAATAGAAAACTGTGAAGCAATGAGAGGCTCTGACTCTGGATTATATATAGGTCAATCAGAAAATATTGTGATCAGAAACAATATCGCTCATGAAAATGTTTGCGGTATCAATGTGGAGAATTCTGCCAATGTTGATATCTATGGAAATGAATGTTATAATAATACATCAGGCATAACGACTTTGGACATACCTGGACTTACTCGCTATATGGATAATGTCCGTATTCATGATAATAAGATTTACAACAATGTACTATATAATTTTGCTCCAGCTGGTAATGTTGCTGCATCTACCGTACCTGGAACTGGGATAACAGTTTGGGCTGGAAAGAATATTGACATTTATGATAATCAGATCACTGGCAACCCATTCCCAGTAGCTATGTTTAGCTTCATAGCATCTTACCATATGACCAAAGACAAAGAATTTGTTCCTATTGCTGAAACTGAACTTGCAAGAATGGAAGTTGGGTCAGATGAAGAGGCAAGCCTAAGAGAAGATCATATCAATGAAGCATATGCAAAGGACAAAGAATACAATCCTTACAACGTAGATATTTCTATTAGGAATAACGAATGGTCCTTTGGAAGTTTGAGGAAAAAGCTTCAAAGCAAAGATGGTGCTTTATTCACCGCAGCAACAATGGGCAAAAATGCTCATCTATGGTATGATGGAGTACCGAACCCAGACGGTAATACGATCTGCGTAAATAGTGATAGCGATTTTTTGATAGCTAACTTGGATATTCTCAACGACTCAAAAAATATTGAACTAACAAAGTCTACTAATCAGTGTAAACAAGCAGAAGGACTTTCTCTTTCTACTAACTAGATCAACATGAATATAAGGTCTATCGTATATTTAATTCTCTTGTTTGCTTTTTTAAAGGGTATGTCAAGTTGTGCACCAGCTAAAAAAGATGTTGATGTCACAGCTGTAACTACTGATATGGAAGCTGCAAGAAAAATGATGCAGCAACAATCGGCAGGTAAGACCGTAGATATTGGATTAGAAAAATTATCAGAGTATGGGTTCTTTGCTGGTGCGCTAAAGGATCTGATACCCTCAGCAGATGTAATTCCTTATGAATTAAATACTCCATTGTTTTCTGACTACTCTCATAAGATGAGGTTCTTTAAATTACCAGAAGGAGAAACGATTACTTATCGAGAGGAAGATGTTTTAACTTTTCCTGTGGGGACTTACATCATTAAGAACTTCTACTATCATAATGATGAAACGAACTTGGATGCTGGAAGGCGCATCATGGAAACTCGATTACTACTAAGAGAAGATGATGGTTGGAAAACACTACCCTCTTATGTATGGAATGATGAGCAAACAGAAGCCATCCTTACTGTCGAAGGAGCAACTAAAGATATATCATGGGTAAATAAGGAAGGCAAGCAAATGGAACTAGCTTACAGTGTTCCTTCTCAAGTACTCTGTAAAAGTTGTCATGTAAATAATAATATACTAACCCCTATAGGCCCAAAGGCAAGACAACTTAATAGAGATTTTGCTTTTGAAAGTGGTACTAAGAATCAACTCACACACTATTCTGGTTTGGGCCTACTGAAAGGATTACCTGATATAGCAAGCATTAGAAAATCACCAGTTTGGAATGATCCATCTACCGGAAGCCTACACGGCAGAGCATTAGCCTACTTGGATATGAATTGTGCACACTGCCATCGAGAAGGAGGCCCAGGAAATACCTCTGCACTCCACCTAACAGAACTAGAAACTGATGAATTTCATCTAGGGATTAACAAACATCCCATCGCAGCAGGCAAAGGTACAGGAGGTAGACCTTATGATATCGTGAAGGGAGAGCCAGAAAACTCCATTATGCTTTACAGAATGCAAGCGACTAGCCCAGGTGAAATGATGCCAGAGGTAGGACGAAAGCTAGTGCATCATGAAGGGGTTGAATTGATTAAGGAGTGGATTGCTAAAATGTAAATGTAGCTAGATTATCCCTGCAAGAAGATTGTATTTTCGTGCAGTTTATAGGTTAGTTACGGTTAAGCCAACCTTTTCTAATAAGCATTTATAATTTTGAAAGGTTCAACATTTAGGAATCATGCCTTCTTCTTTATTATAGCCCAATAGACAGCAGAGATTATCGAGATAAGTAAGCCAACGGGTAAAATCTCTAAAAGAGTCAACGCAAATCTAACCATAGCGTTCTTAGTATAGGATTCGAAAGTTTGTTCCATAGCTATTGTTTGTTTTGCTATTTCATCTGCAGCCATCCCTTGCGAAACCCACTGTGCTTTGATATAAGCCAGATACTGATCTGCAAAATCTGAAGCATAATTCTGATAATAAATTTCCCATAGTATAACATACACAATACCCGCAACTAAAGTGATCGCCAAGCCCATCAAGAGTGCCTTGAGAAACTTTATACTTCCACCATTGTATTTGTCTCTATATTGTTTGACAGCAAAAAATATTGATGATAGTGCTATGCTCATAGTGATATAACCTTTGAGCATTCCATTTTCGAAATCCATCTGACCGTCTGACGGATGAAATATAAAAAACATAGAACCACAAATGACACCTGATATCAGACCGAAAATTAGAATAATCTTTTTCATCTTTTTTTATTTCAAATGTAATGCTCAAGATCTCAATATCTGCTCATCCTAAAGTGCCAATTATTGCAATTCATACTTTAGTACTAGCCGTATTTGTTAGTTCTTTTGCTTTTTGGATGGCTTGCACCCTATTCTTGACATCCAACTTCGAAAACAAATTTGAGACATGACTTTTTACCGTACTAAGAGATATGAACAACTCGTCCGCTATCTCTTGATTGGTCTTACCTAAGTTGATCTGTTCAAGTATTTCGGTTTCCCTTTTGCTTAATCCATATGAACCCAATTGGTCTCCAAAAACTAAAACTTTGGTTGAAGATTTTGCAATTGTCGTTTTTTTAGGACTCGTCCACCTTATCCCAAACCAAACCCCGATTACTGTGAATATCATCGCTAATATCCCAATGAATACCTCGAAAGAAATATACTTGACAAATAACTGATACTGAAACACTTGAATTACAAGTAAGATTAACGCTATTGCTAAACCATATAAGACAATGGTTTTCTTCATATTGTAAAGAAACAAAAATGGTGCGATAATCTTACAAGACAAAAACACAGTTTCCAAGTACAAAACAATTTTTTAAGAGGTAGTAGAAAAGAATCAAATTGAATGATGTCCAGATTTCTACTGCTTCCATGGTTTCATTTTTTATATAACACGGATGTTGTGTTCGTATGACTTTTAAAAGCTAGCAGAATCAGGCAGAAATAAAGAAGCAAGTAATAATCGCTGGATGAATTTGAGTTTTGTAAAGTCTAAAGCAACATTCTCAAACATAAATGGTATTATAGAATACAAATATGACCAGCCTTGAATCATGAATTTAAATAAGAACGAATTAACACGTCGACAGTTCGGAAAAAAATTATCAGGTGCAGCCCTCTTAGCTTTATCAAAAGATAACATAAAAGCCCTATCAATGAAAAAGGAATTTGCAACTTCAGAAATTGTTGACTTAGATGCTAAATCACTATCTGAGGCAATTCGAATAAAAGAGATATCATGCGCTGAAGTCATGGAGGCATATCTCGCCCGCATTTATCAACTTAACCCTAGATATAATGCCATTGTTTCATTAAGAGATCATGATCAATTGATTGCTGAAGCAAAGGAAGCAGATGCTGATTTAACCAAAGGCAATTATCGAGGATGGATGCATGGTTTCCCACAAGCTCCCAAAGACTTAGCTGATGCTAATGGAATGATCACAACTTACGGTTCTCCGATTTTTAAAAATAATATGGTTACCCAAGACTCTATTCATATAGAACGAATGAGAAAGGCGGGATCAATTTTTATTGGTAAGACCAATGTACCAGAATGGGGACTCGGATCTCAATCATATAACCCTGTATTCGGTGCTACACTAAATGCCTATGATGGTCTTAGCACTGCGGGTGGAAGTAGTGGAGGAGCAGCAGCAGCTCTTGCGTTGAAACTTTTGCCCGTAGCTGATGGTAGTGATCTAATGGGTTCTCTGCGCAACCCAGCAGCTTTTAATAATGTAATTGGATTTAGGCCAACACCAGGTCGAGTACCACAATCTCAATCTTATGTAGAGGAGCTACCTTGTACTGGGCCTATGGCTAGGAATGTACAAGATACAGCCATGTTACTTTCGACTCAGGCAGGATATGATGCTCGCTTTCCATCTTCTTACAGTAGCGATCATAATGAATTTTTAAATTCCCTAAAATCAGATTTTAAAGGTTCTCGAATTGGTTGGTTGGGTGATTTCAATGGTTACCTATCAATGCAAGAGGGTGTAATGCCATTGTGCGAAAAAGCGCTAGATGGATTTCGCAAGATTGGTTGCGAGGTAGAGGCGCTTGACTTAGGTTATTCCATGGAGAGTCTATGGCAAACTTGGCTTACATTTCGTCACTGGTTAGTAAGAGGACGATTACTACCACTATATAATAATCCTGCAACACGTTCTTTACTGAAGCCAGAAGCAGTATGGGAAATTGAAGGAGGAAAGGATCAATCAGCTAATGATGTTTATAACGCATCCATGAAAAGAGCAGAATGGTATAAGACTGTGAATGATGCTTTTGAGCAATATGATTATTTGGTATTACCTACGGCTCAGGTATTTCCGTTTGATGCTACTGTTCACTGGCCTAAATCTATCACTGGTAAGACTATGGACACTTATCATCGCTGGATGGAAGTCGTAATACCTGGCACCTTGTCTGGCTGCCCTGTAGTGAATGTGCCTGCTGGATTTGGAGATAACGGGTTACCACAGGGTTTGCAAATTATAGGGCCAAGACATAAAGATTTTGCTGTATTACAAATTGCGTATGCTTACGAACAGACCACTCGCTGGAACTTGGATTATTCTCCAAAAGAAGGGTAATAATAATTCTTCAGTTGAATAATAAAAACGTTGTTACCACTCTAACACGATCTTACCAAAGTGCTTGCCGCTCTCTTGATATCTAAATGCATCAGCTAACTGATCAAAGGCAAACCTTTTATCAATAATAGGTTTAATACCACTTATATTAATCGAATTCACCATAGCCTCTTGCATCTTGCGACTACCTACAGCGATTCCTTTCATAGTTATGAACTTGAAGAATAGCTTGGGAAAAGTTATTTCTCCTTTTCTCCCACCACTTAAGATACCTATAGCCGTGATGTATCCGCCGATCCTTGCTGCCTCGATTGATTGCTTCATTGTAGAGCCACCTCCTACATCAAGTACATGATCGATACCTCCAGTCATTTTGAACAACGTCCTCCCCCATCTCTCGTCTTCTTTGTAGTTAACTACAGCCTCGCATCCCATTTCTTTAAGACGCTCTGCTTTATCATTTGACGAGGTTGTTGCGTATACTTTAGCACCAGCTGCTTTTGCAAGTTGTAACCCCAAAATTGACATCCCTCCAGTACCTTCTATCAGAACTGATTGACCCGCTTGTAGATTACCAGTGTTCATAAGTCCATTCCATGCTGTGAGACCAGCACAAGGTAGCGTAGCTGCTTCTGCATAGGTATAGCCACTCGGAATTTTAGTGATACTCTCAGCACTCACACATGACATCTCCGCTATATATCCATCTATTGTTTCTCCAGATACACCAGCAATTTTTCTAAGCGCTGGCTCTCCTTCTACCCAACCAGGGAAAAACATAGACATCACTTTATCTCCAGCTTTCCAATCCATCACATCTCCACCTACCTCGACAACTTCTCCTGCACCATCAGACATAGGTATCCTCCCATCCTGCACGGGTATACCACCCACTGCTACTAAATAATCATGATAATTAAGAGAGGTTGCATGCCACTTGACCAGTACTTCATTGGCTTTGGGAGTAGGATGAGACTTTTCTACTATTGTTAGATTGTCAAGCCCACCTGGACTTTTAACTGTGATTACTTTCATAAACTGAAAGTAATAATTTATTAAGTACTAAGATTTGACCTTCATCAACTTTACTATTCTATTTTGATAGCTTTTATTTTCCTCTTGATCTCACTACTGCTACTTCTTCTGCTGTGACTGCTGATGATTCATTACCAAAACTAGATCTAACATAGGTCAGGATAGCAGCTAATTCATCGTCTTTAATATGCGGTAGTGCCGCCATCGGTGTAACATATTTATCACCATTTATTTCTATCTCTTCATTAAAACCATTGAGAACTATATCTATCATAACCTCAGCAGGGCCATTTGTCCATTCTGTATTTGCTAAAGGAGGGAATGCACCTTTCATACCTAGTCCGTTTGGCATATGGCAAACTGAGCAATGAGTCATATATAGCTTTTTACCATTAAGGCTTGATTTCGCAGCAGCTACTTCCTTTGTAGCTTTCTTTACCTTTTTTACTGGCTTTTTGTCAGGAGTATCTCCACCGCATGCAACAAGCATTAATAATATTGGTATAATGATAAAATATAATCTGTGCATTTTATAGTCGTTTAGATCTCCGAAAATATAATTTTAAGATTACTAATGCTTCAGTTTTTAAATTTATTTTACGCATCATAAAACTAGTTATGAGTCAAATTAAAATCAGCATATCTATAATGTCTCAAGAGTTTGCGATTCATCGCTTAAAACCTGCAGCTAGTATCCCACTGCAATTACTTGATAACGAAGAAGTTTTTCATATCAGCAAGACTGAGGATGAACTCTCGATAGTCTGCAGTGAGACTATACAACTCCAATCTGATCAAGTAAGTAAGTCTTACAAATGCTTTAAGGTATTAGGTCCTTTGGATTTTAATATGGTAGGAGTGATCAGTAAAATAGCTGAAATTCTAAAAGGTAGAGACATACCCATCTTCGTCATTTCTACTTTCGATACAGACTACATTCTCATTAATAAGGATAATGCAACAGCCAGCATAGAAGCACTTCAGGAAGACGAATATATCTCGTTAACGAATGTACCTAATTAACACTAATACAATCAACTGCCTGACATCCATTACAATCAGTAACAGTCACACAGTAATTACCTTTTTCTATTGATGATATTTTTTCTGTAGTTGCACCATTACTCCACTCGTAAGCTAAGTTATCGTTGAACATACATTCCTTACCCTCGAGAATTAAATTATCTAGGCCTAGGACCGTATTACCGAAAGTGGTAAAATTAGTTATGATAATCTCCAGTTCTAGTGACTCTTCATTTGAATACAAATTCTCCCCATCACATATATAATCTAAGTCAATGATCTCTTCCTCCCAGAGTGATGATACTTTTTTGAGTCCCATGTAGATTTGTTTACCTCTGGATAAAATGGCAATAGAATATTCTACGTCTAAACTTTCATTTAGCTTAACATTTTCTTTGCAGATGAGATCATCTTTACCCAAACTTTTCACGCTGTAGATAAGATTAATAATTTCACCACTTTGCCCATGAATAGGCTTAAACTCAGTTTTAAATCTAGACACCTGGCCCTTCCCTATTGCTAAGGCAAAATCAGAATCATCACTCCCATAAGAGAATTTACTCTTCGAAATAACTGCGGATGTGCCTACATCAACTTTACACTCAGATATGTTGGGTTTGGATATACCATTTTTACATGGATCTACATCTTCCATATCCCAGACTACAAGTTCAGATAACTGACCACAGTCATTGCTAATCTCACATCCACTCGTATATGATAGCCATGGCATAAGACTTACAGATCCAGTAGCAGAAGTACCTCGTTGAAAAATATTGATATCACATTGAGAAAAAGAAGGGAAGGTTGTCAAAAATATAAGCGATAGACCGAAAATCCTGATAAAGGACGATCTCCACTTCCGTAGCGGAAGCAAGGTGTTTAATGACTTCATTGTAAAAATTCGTTTGGTGTAAAAAAGTACAATAGACGACAAATCGAATATCGTAACTCAGAAAGGAGACACTCCTAACTGATCATTACCCCTATCCCGCAGTAAAATATAAATGTTAAAATTAGATACAGGTTAAAACGTCTTGATTGTCAATTAGTTAGCATTAATAGAATATACAATGCCGTCAGGAGTTTGGCTGCTGACTATCATTTTATTTGTCTGTAAGACATCTAAATACCCAATCATCATCGGAATAGCAGGTCCACTAACTCTCCCTTTATACATAGATTGCAAGACTTCAAAAAATCCTATTGGGCCTCCTTTGATTAGATCATGAGTTTGATCTATTCGCGCGTTTATCCGATCTAATTGATGTTGTAGTAACTCATTCCCATTTTGGATCGGGTCATAATGACCTGGATAAACTGTAGACAATTCTAAGGCCATGTATTTTTTCATTGTCTTGATCATCACTTCTAATCCACCTGCTCGCTTAGATGGATCCTTGAGATCTGCATCTATAACTGGTGTAGAGGCAATTCTAAGTAGCATGTCTGCTGCTATTAGTTCTTTAGTGTCATGATTATAAAAACATGTTTGATTTACACAATGCCCTGGCGCATACATAATTTCCCACTTTCCATCGCCCAACGTAAGTGAATCCCCTACTTGAAAAGTAGTTACACTTTCTGGGGGTATTACTTCCCAATACTCTTTATAGTTGTTAAAAAACTTTGCAAAGCCTTGATGTAATGGAGAGTCTTTCTGATTTGTAATCTCAGTTAATAATCCTGTAATCGTATCCCATCTTATTGCTTGCATACCAGCAAGGTCAATTGCCCATGGTTTTACCATCTCCGAAACCCACACTTTAGCTCCAGATTCTTTTGCTACCCTTGCAGCCATACCCATGTGATCTACATGAGCATGAGTGATAATTACTCGTTTTAAGTCAGTTATTTTAAGCCCGTTATTTTCTAACCCTGCTACTAATGCACTCCAGCAATCTTCAGTTTTTTCGCCACAGTCTATAAGTGTTGGTACTGGAGACTTAAACAGGTATGCATTTACAGTACCCATTTCAAACTGGGTTGGCAATTCTATTCTTATTGGTTCGCTCACAATACTCATGCTCTTTTTGAAATTATCTAATTATGCGCACCAATACTATTGAAAATGAAATGGGCTCTTGATTAATTTATTCAAAGTTAATCATAAGTTTAATAGTGATAAATAATGAGAATAGTCTCCTTAACTCCATCCTCAATGAGTTAATTTTTATGATTTCATATTATTAAAAATTGTAATGTGTTATAAGTTTACTACTGCCTTATGAGCCGCCAAATGGACAATAACAACATGAGAGATAATTGACATTGATTTTACTTATCAGTAACTTTGAAGTAATGTATCTGGCTTTACTATTAACTACCCTCTTATCTTTTTTCTCTACAAATAATATTGACCCACAAACTATAATACCTCCAAAAACTACTGTATATATTTTCTTGCTAGATGAGTGTAAAATTTGCAGAGAATATGCGTCAGAATTAAATACACTTTACGATAACTATCACTCTGACGAAATAGAATTCGTAGGCGTTTTTCCAAATTTCTCTTCTAAGAAAGAAAACATAGAAAACTTCAAATCAGAATTCAATATTAAGTTTGAACTAAAGACAGATTATTTTAAAAAATTGTCTCACAAGTTTGATGCTAAAATCCTCCCTGAGGTTTTTGTCTATGATCATAACCTTGACAAGGTGGTGTACAGTGGTAGAATAGATGATAGGTATGTTTCTATAGGACAAAGGAGAAGAGTAATTAAAAATTTTGATTTAGAATCTACGCTTAGCAATATAGTTGCTCAAAAAGATATTTTAATAACACGCACGCAACCTGTAGGTTGCTTCATTAATTACAATGATAATTTGTAGATGAAAAATAAAACCCTCTTAGTAATTTTCGTTTTTGCGGTATGCTTTATAATACCTGATATTATCATTGGTCAAACGTATAACAAAGACATTGCCCCTGTTATCTATCAAAAATGCTCTACCTGCCACAGGCCAGGAGAGATAGGACCTATGTCATTTACAAATTATGAAGAGGTTAAAAACTTTTCTAGTTCGATTAAATATGCTACTGGGATAAAGTATATGCCGCCATGGCAACCTGATCCTGATTATAGACATTTTCTTGGGGAGAATTTTTTGACAGATGATGAGATAGATATGATCGCTGACTGGGTAGATGCAGGCAGCCCAGAAGGATCTGAGGACCCTACACCATTTCCAGATTTTCCAGATGGGTCTGTCTTAGGAGAACCAGATTTAGTTTTGAAGTTTAGTGAATCGTATTTACACAAAGGCAATAATAAAGATGAGTACAGATATTTCGTACTTCCTACAGGATTAACAGAAGACAAAACATTAAAAGCAATAGAACTTAGACCGGGTAATCCGCAGATAGTACATCACGCTTTGTTTTTTGAAGATTTAACAGGACAAGCGGCGAGAAATGATGCGAAAACCTCAAAGTATGGCTTTGATGGTTTCGGAGGATTTGCGGGCGATGATTTAGAAAGTATACTTACGCAGAAACAATATCCTGGTTATGTCCCAGGGCAAAAACCAATATTCTATCCAGAAGGTCTGGGTCAGACATTAGGAGCTGGTTCTGATCTGGTAATCCAAATGCATTATGCACCTTGGCCGACCGATGAGACTGATTTAACTACAGTAAATATTTTCTTTGCTGATGAAGAAGAAGAAATTGAAAGAAGCGTAGTGTCACATATTATGGTACCACTACCAAGTGTTGTAAATGATCTATTTATTATAGATGCCAATAGAGTTGAGCAGTTTCATGGAATATGGGAAGTACCTGAAGATATAAGCATCATGGGTATTTCTCCACATATGCATCTACTAGGACAGGATTGGAAAGTATATCTAGAAACACCAAGTGGCGATAGTATCAATCTGATTAAAATACCTGAATGGGATTTTAACTGGCAAGGTGGATATTTCTTTGATAGATTAATAGTAGCAGAGAAAGGTTCTAAAGTACATGCAATCGCAACCTATGACAACACCTCAGAGAATCCAAACAATCCTAGTGATCCACCAGTAACTGTTTCGTGGGGAGAAAATACAACAGACGAAATGTACTATCTGCCAATAGCATACATTCCGTACAATGAAGGAGATGAAGATGTATTCTTTGTCGACTCAACAACTCCTACAGAAGAAATAAATGAATCTTCAAATAGTATAAAACTAATTGCTCCTAACCCTGCAACAGGATTAGTAAATGTAGGATTTGATGTAAGTTATGGAGAGGCATTATCAATAAATATAACAGACCTAAGTGGTGCAAAAGTGAAGTCTATTAAGAAGCAAGAATTTTATAATACAGGTAATCATATCGTTCACTTTGACAGTACTAATCTATTGCCAGGAATGTATCTGATAACGATAGAAGGGAAGAGTCAAAGTATTTCTCAAAAATTCGTAAAACAATAGGTAGGTTCTGCTTTCGCAATAAGTTCAATATTCTTTTTGAGACGTTAAAAAAGAATTATATTCTGAATGCCTTGACTATTATGCAAAGATTGCAAACAATATTTAGCTTTGCAGTCAAATTATACGTTTAAACTAAAATTAAAAACATGCCTACAAGAGTAGCAATCAATGGATTCGGAAGAATCGGAAGACTTACATTTAGAAATCTATTTGGAAAAAGAGGAATAGATGTCGTAGCAATAAATGATCTAACAGATAACGCTACCCTAGCGCACTTATTAAAATATGATAGTGCTCATGGAAAATTTAATCATAGAATAAGTTCAACTGCAAAGAATATAATTGTAGATGGAAATAGAATAGCTGCTTCGTCAGAGAGAGATCCTTCTAAGCTGCCTTGGAAAGAAATGAAGATAGACGTAGTGTTAGAATGTACTGGAATCTTTAGAACAACAGAAGGTGCAGGATTGCACCTCAAGGCTGGAGCTAAAAAAGTAGTTTTATCTGCACCTGCAAAGAGTGATGATATCACTACAGTAGTATTAGGAGTTAATAGCAAAGACGCTACTAAAAAGAAGAAAATATTCTCAAATGCTAGTTGCACTACTAACTGTCTAGCACCAGCTATGAAAGTATTAGATCAAAACTTCGGATTTGTACAAGGCTCTTTAACAACTACTCACGCCTATACATCTGATCAAAGAATACAAGATGCTCCACATGCTGACCTTAGAAGAGCTAGAGCCGCTGCTTATAACATCATACCGACAACTACTGGCGCAGCAACTGCAGTAGGTAAAGTATATCCTAAAGTGAAAGGGAAGTTATTTGCAATCGCAGTGAGAGTGCCTGTCATAACTGGATCAATGATAGAAGTAAATGCTATCGTGAAGAAAAGTGCAACGATTGAATCAATCAATGCAGCATTTAAAGCAGCAGCCAAGAAAGGCGATATGAAAGGAATTATAGAATACTCTACAGATCCTTTAGTGTCATCTGATATCGTAGGAAACAAGCACTCGTGCATATTTGATTCTAAAATGACAAACGTTATGGGTAAGATGGTGAAGATTGTAGCGTGGTATGATAACGAAGCAGGATACTCTGCGAGACTTGCAGACTTAGTAAGTAAAGTATAATTGCAATAAAAAGTAATTTAGTAACACCAATCGATTTTTCGGTTGGTGTTTTTTTTATGAATTCTATTTAAATATCTCCAACATGAAAGATTTAGACTTTAGACTTAAGCGAGTATTGATGCGCGTGGATTTTAACGTCCCTTTAGATAAAGATTATAACATCACTGATGATACTCGAATCCAAAAGGCGTTGCCAACCATCAAACATGTACTAGATCAAGGAGGTGCAGTTATACTTATGTCACATCTAGGTAGGCCTCAAAAAAAGCTTAATAAAGATGGATCTATTAATGTGGAGAAATTTACCCTTAGACATGTTGTAAGTCACCTTAAGTCATTACTTGGGACAGAAGTTTTTTTCTCACCAGATACTGTAGGTAGTGAGGCATTGAGTAAATCATATCTTTTAAATCCAGGCCAGGTATTAGTTCTAGAGAATACAAGATTTCATAAAGGAGAATCAAAAGGAGACGAAATCTTTGCTGCAGGGCTATCTAATCTTGGTGATCTATATATCAACGATGCTTTTGGAACTGCACATAGAGCACATGCTTCTACTTCTGCGGTTGCAGCTCACTTTAAGCATGATGAAAAGTCTTTTGGATACTTGATGAATGCAGAGATTAAGAATGCTGATAAGGTTCTCAATAGCCCAGCGAGGCCTCTGACTGCAATTGTAGGCGGAGCGAAAGTATCTGATAAGATTCAGCTACTGGAAAGGCTAATGGAGCTTACTCAGAATATTATTATCGGGGGAGGTATGGCTTATACTTTTGTAAAAGCTAAAGGAGGTCAGATTGGAAACTCACTATGTGAGGATAGTCACCTTGATCTTGCTAAAGAGTTACTAGAGAAAGCTGCAAATAACAATGTTGACATTTACCTACCAGAAGATTCTGTAATTGCTGATGACTTTAATAATGATGCAAAAACTCAAACTGTAAATAGCAACGAAATACCTGATGGTTGGATGGGACTTGATATAGGGCCTAAAGCAATACAAAAATTTAGTGAAGTGCTTATGGATTCTAAGACTATACTTTGGAATGGCCCGCTAGGAGTTTTTGAGATGTCCAATTTTTCTAATGGCACGATGTCTACAGCTAAAGTAGTTGCAGAGGCTACTTCTAATGGAAGTTTCTCTTTAATCGGGGGAGGTGATTCTGTTGCTGCTGTTAATAAGGCAGGGCTGTCAGATAAAGTAAGCTTCGTTTCTACAGGCGGTGGTGCTATGCTTGAGTACTTAGAAGGCAAAAAGCTTCCTGGGATTAAAGCAATTACTGGGTAGTTTAGTCAATAGTGGTCAGTCAATGATCAATAGAGCATTTGCTCTAGATAATTCTATCGACAATAGACTATTGACACTTCGACTTGTCGACGAAATTGTTAATCTAGCCGCTGTACCAGCAAAATCAGTGTCAATATAGACGTGACCTGGGCGACCGAATCCCCTAATATCTTTGTCCAATTCACTTCTTCTTTTTGAGTCTCATCTAAGTTTTTTGGAGGGTCTACTCCAACTTTTATAACTGAACCTTTACGGACTTCAGGATATTTATGCCAGAACAAAAATCGTTCTGTCTGTTTGATCTCCCCATTAGGATGTTCTACGAAAATTCGATTTCTCTTACCTTGATCAGAAATACCACCTGCGTAATAATCTATATACCAACTCGCATTTTTACCAGGGTGATATGCAACTCGAACTGTACTATCCCGACCTATTATCTTATCAGCTAATACTTCCTTCGCTCTAGTTGCACCTTTGATAGTAACAAAATCCTTTTGCTTAGGTATTCTAATTTCATCCCCATCTTTAAGGATATAGTTATAAATACTATTAGGGTCTTTTAGCACTTCATCTAATCTCATTACGATATATCCTAGGCTATCTTGACTTCTGTATAAAGTCGCACCAGCCGTAAAAGCTTCTTTAGTTAATCCTCCTGCTCTTTTTAAGATACTTGTAATTGATTCATTATCGTCAATGATACTGTACGGACCAGGATAAACTATCTCTCCTGTGACACTTACATTTTGTTGTAGTTCAAACTCAGGTACGTACCTCACAAACAAGTTATCAAATGGCTGGAGCATAAAATTAGAATCATCCCCATCTACTACATTGAAATTCCTATCTACACTTAAGTTTGCAATGATTGTTGTTGTAGGTTCATTGTCTTTGATAATAATTCTAGATACTTCTATATTATTTGTAGCTGCTGCCAATTGAAATCCATTAGCTAATGTCAAGGCATCTTCAATTGCCATGCCCTGACCATAGACAAATTTCCCTGGCTTATTCACTGCCCCTCCTACTCTGATAAAAGTCTCTTCTTCGAATACATTTTTAGAAACTATGTATAGCTTATCGAACGGATCTAATGTTACATTCTGATCGCTATTTTCATTATTCAATATCTCATCAATCCTAATTGTTATATACTGCATCTCATTTGGTATGAGAGGATCAGACCTATGTAAGATTGCTATGTTATCGGCATCTCTTCTTAGACCACCACCGAATATTAAAAGGTCAGAAACTCTCAAGTTCTGAGATCTGTCAAATGGGATCTGCCCTTCTTCTCTAATTGCGCCTTCAATGGTTACAAACATGGCATCGGCAAATCTATCCTTAGACCAAATTATTAATTCATCCTTATCGTCAAGTAAGATATTCTCAGCAGATTGTTTGTCCCCAAGTATCGCATCTAGATTTACAATCTCGTAGGATTTTGTACCATCAGGATTTGATCTAATTAGGTATGCTCTGTCAGTCCTTGACTCTGGCTTAAGTCTAGCCAATAAAAGAAGGTCATAAAGTTTCATTCCTCCGACTTTTTCAAACTCTCCTTCGTTAATTACCTCACCTACTACTGACACGAAGTTTCGTGGATCTTCCTGGACTATATCTACCATTATCTCATCGCCATCAAAAAGCTCGAAGTCGCTATTAGACCTTAAAAGATCTAGGTAAGGGATATCAGATACTTTCTTAACATCATCTTCATACCTCTTGACTCTAAAAGTTTTCTTATATGCCTTATCAGTAAGACCCCCTGAGTATTTTAATAATGCTTTGAGACCTTCATTGTCTAACAATTCATATCTCATTGGTCTCTTAACTTCTCCTAGTATGGTAATTATATTCCCTTGTACTGGTACATGAATTACATCATTATCCTCCAAGAAAAAATCATCTTTAAAGCTCGGATTTGTCAGGTACTTATAGACATCAAGTTCCTTGACATCGCCACCTTTGTTTTTAATTAGTTTTATTTTTCTGACCGATCCGATTTCAGTAGGACCTTTTATACTTACGAGCGCATTGAATGCACTGTTTAAAGCAGACATAGTCACTGTACCAGAGCTTTCTACCTCTCCTAAAATATTTACACTTACCGTCCGACTCTGGTTCAAAGTAACTTCGAATTCACTAGGTTTAAATCTATAGGATTCCGAGTATTTTCTCATTATCTTTTGCTTAGCTTGATCCAAGCTAATACCTCGCATTAGTAGCCTTTCCCTTCCATTAAGAGCTCTTATATAACCATCTGCGCGTACCTCATGCTTTTCTTCTAATTGTGAATTACCGAAAATAGAAATCGTAATCTCGTCTCCACTTGCTAATATATAGCTACCAGGAGCATTCACCTCTGAACTTTGTCTAAAAACTCTAACATCCCCCATCTTAAATATATCATGACCATATATCATCTTTTCACGGATACTATCTAGCAAGATAGAATCCTGATCAAGCTCTATTAAAGAATCTAGTTTTACCTCTGTAAGATCTTTGGGAAGGTTATCAATAATATCTTCTGGTAAAGTATCTAGTACACCCTCTTCTACAACTGGCTTCTCAGCTTCCTTCATTGCAGCATTCTCTTCTTCTAATCTTTTAATTATTTGCTCTGCTTTTAATATTTGCTCAGGCGTCCAGTTTTGGTAATTGTCTGCATCGATTCCTTCTGCTTGCAATGCAGCTCTAACCACTTGCTCGTCCAAACCTCTTTTTTCTGCCTCTGCTCTTGCCTCTGCTTCAGTAGGTAATACAGCAGGAATTTGTGCTTGTACCACTGGTGTCAGTAACCCAATGAAGAACAAATGAAGAAGTAAAATTTTTATATATACTCTTAGTCTCATGATTTGTATTGTTTGTCATAATACTTCTGGTACTCTCCAGAAGTGATGTGAGCCAGCCACTCCGTATTTTCTAAATACCAAGCGATTGTTTCCTCTAATCCTTGCTCTACGGTATATCTAGGCTCCCAGCCCAGATCATTTTTTATTTTTTCTGCATCTATCGCGTATCTTCTATCATGTCCAGGACGATCTTTTACAAACGTTACTAACGATCGAGAATGTCCTTCTTCCCTCCCAAGTTTCTTATCTACTAAATCACATAGTGCATGGACGAGGTCTAGATTTGTTCTCTCATTGTTACCTCCTATGTTATAAGTTTCTCCTTGCTTACCTTGGTGATAAACCACATCGATTGCCTCTACATGATCTGTTACCATCAACCAGTCTCTGATATTAAGTCCATCACCATAAACGGGTAATGGTTCTTCTTTTATAATGTTATTAATCATCAAGGGTATCAGCTTCTCAGGAAACTGATATGGGCCATAATTGTTAGAGCAATTAGAAATTAAAATCGGCAAACCATAAGTATGGTGATAAGCTCTCACAAAATGATCTGATGAAGCCTTAGATGCTGAGTATGGAGATCTAGGATCATACGGTGTATCCTCGACAAAATAACCTGTCGTTCCAAGAGAGCCATAAACCTCATCGGTGGAGATATGATAAAACATTTTATTATCTAAATTATCTCCCCACTTAGTCTTAGCTACATTTAGCAAAGTACAAGTCCCTAACACATTAGTTTCTACAAAGTCAATTGGATTTGTAATTGAGCGATCTACATGAGATTCTGCAGCAAAATGAATGACGCTATCGATATTATGCTTATCAAATAATGAAGAGACTAATTCAGCATCTCTGATATCTCCTTTTACAAATTCGTAATTAGGAAGATTATCAACATCTGATAAACTTTCGATATTACCAGCGTAAGTCAAAGCATCAAAATTAATAATAGGATAATCAGGATACTTCTTAACAAAGTGCCTGACACAATGGGAACCTATGAATCCAGCTCCTCCCGTTATTAAAATACTCTTAGTCACTGAGCAAAGATAATATATTAAAGAAATTTATAATATGTAAATAACACATTTTTAGGCCTTTTTAATATAAAACCTAACGTTTAGCGTGTTTTAAATCATATTTTAACTACCTAACTAATCCTTGTTAGACAACAATAAGACACATTTTATGGCAGTCTAACTACACTCTTTATGAAGACTATTTAATATTCTAATATCTAGATATATAACTTATTGATGCTCCAGTGACTACGTATTTAAATATTGCTCTTTGATTCACCAAGTATTACCAACTTTGCCTGGTGTTTATTTTTAATCTTGTGTTTATTTTTAATTAGTATTGAAGATGCAGGTGCTTTATGACATTGGTGTGAGGGTATTTTACTTAGTGATGTGGTTATCAAGTGCAATTAATCCAAAAACGAAAAAATGGATCGAAGGCCAGTCCAAAGATATTCCTCAGTTAATTAACAAATCTATCTGGATTCACTGTGCTTCCTTAGGTGAGTATAATCAGGCTAAACCTTTGATTTCACGTTTAGAAAATGATGGTTATAATATTGTTCTTAGTTTCTTTTCTCCATCAGGTTATCAACACGTTAAAACACCTCACCCGTTTTTCTACATACCGATTGACACCTACCAAAATGCACAGCGATTTATCAAACAGTTAAATCCAGCGCTTGCCATTTTTGTTAGATCTGAGTACTGGTACAATCATATGAGAGTTTTAAATGAAAATAATGTGCCTCTTGTTTTCTTAAATTGCTTTTTGTCTGAAGAGCAATATTTATTTAAGTGGTATGGCAATTGGTTCTTGGAGAAAATAAAACGCAGTCAATACATCTATACAATCAACGACTCTACAGGTAAACTACTATCATCCCGTGGTTTTACTCAACACTCGAATCTAGGAGATACCAAAGTTGATCATGTGAAAGGTATGACACCAAAACCGATAAAAATAAATTTCAATTCGGAAAAGAAAAAGGTAATCTTAATTGCAAGCATAGAACCAGGAGATCATGATGTAGTTAAAATACTTTTAGAAAAATATCTTGGCGTTGTAACGATAATATTAGTTCCTCATGAGCATACAGATCAAGTCTATCATTATTTTAAAAACCTCTCGAATGGAAAGCTATTGAAATATAGTCAAGCTGATGAAGAAGTAGCTGATATAATATATGTTGACAAATTTGGATTACTTCCATCCTTGTATCAATTTGCATGGGTGAGTTATATAGGCGGTGGATTTAATAAGGGTGTCCATAATATATTAGAGTCATGTATCGAAAACAAACCTATGATCTTTGGCCCGCAGCATAATAAGTTTCCTGAAGCTCAGGCATTAGTTAATGTAAATGCTGCAAAATCAATTGATCAGCCGAATCAAATTCTAGATGTACTCAATTATTTTGAGAATGAAGATGTATATACAAAAGCAGAAGCAGCTTGTAAACATTTCATAAGCACAAATGATGGTGCAACCGATAAAATATATGACCATCTCAAATCTAATTTCTTAACTGCATGACGCTCCCTATTTTAAAAAATAAAAATATTATCATCATAGGAGATGTAATGTTAGATCAATTCTACTACGGGAATTTAGAGGATACTTCTAAAGAAGATCCTCTTGCTAAAATTTTAAAAGTTAACAATCAAAGTGATAATCTAGGTGGTGCAGGAAATGTAGCTATGAACATCAAAGCTTTAGAATCTACACCACACCTCATAGCAGTAGTTGGAGATGATGTGGCAGGTAAGAGAATTAGTTTAATGTGTGAAAAATATAGCATTGCGAATGAAGGAATTTTTATAGATCAAGAACGAAAGACAACTGCAAAAACCAGATTATATGATGATGATCAGATTATTAGATTTGATCAAGAAGATGTGAATCCTATACCGATAGAATTAGAAGACAACCTAATAACTTACTTAGAACAACTAATTGCAAGTAAAACTATTGATGGAGTTATATTACAAGATTATAACAAAGGAGTACTTAGTAAATCTTCTATTAAAAGGATTTTGACTATTGCAAGTACAAATCAACTTCCAGTTTACGTAGATCCTAAAAAGGAAAACTTCTTTGAATACCAAGGTGTGAGTATTTTTAAACCGAACCTTCGAGAGATTAATTGGGCCTTACCAGATACAGAAATCGACGAAGCTGCAGAAATAATAATGACAAGATTAGGCTCTGATATTATTGCAATCACACTATCTGAGAAAGGAATTCATTTCAAAGATCAGAGTACTGAGTATAGTTTTCCTGCATTATCAAAGAGCATAGTAGATGTTTGTGGTGCTGGAGACACTGTAATAGCTGTACTTTGTCTTTCACATATCAGCAAATGCAATATGAAACAAATGGGCATTCTGGCTAATCTAGCAGCAGCAAACGTTTGTCAATCAAGAGGCGTTATCCCTATAGTTTACGAAAAACTCGATGAATTATATACGAGTCATCACCAAGACAAGGAGAAATACGATATCGCTTAAATAGTTGGGCGTTATTTTTGATTATTTCCTACTTTTAAGATGCGAGAATTCTCAAATAGACAAATTTTACATATGAAGTATTTTTACAATAAAAATTCATTCCTTTTAATCCTCTCATTTTTTGCAGTTGGAGTTTTAAATGCACAAAATGCAAAGCTCACTGTTAGCTCTCCATCAAGTGTGCAAGGAGAATATGATATGCAGTTAGCTGAATTTGCTTCATGCGAGTTCGAATCAATATCTGGTACACTTGCTTTAGGAGAAGATGACTTCGGTACTGCTACAGGCTGTAATGCCAATGGAGACCTATCTGCTATAAGCAATGTATCTGGTAAAATAGCCATAATGGACAGAGGTAATTGTGCGTTCACAGATAAAACACTGGCAGCTCAAGATGCTGGTGCTATTGCAGTAATTATATGTAACAATGAAGCTGAGCCAGCATTATTAACAATGAGCGGCGAAAATGATGATATAACTATTCCGTCCATGCTGATAAGTCAGGCAGACTGCTCGATTTTAAAAACAGAAATAGGAAACAATATAGAAGTAGTAGCATCAAGAGTTGGCATCACTGATCCCAATGATGACGATGAAGTGATTTGGGGAGCTAATGGTGAGGGTAACTTCGAAAATGGTTTAGGTGATTGGGAAACAGAAGGGTTGTCAGATGCTAGCCATGTATGGACTTGGATAGAAAATGGTAATATAACTTCTAAGTCAGCTTGTGGTTCAGCAATTATGGCGCTTTCAGATTATCAAGTGGCAGATGGTTTTGATTTAGATAACCCGCCGCCTCCACCTTACAATCAGTATATGAGCGAATTGATTTCGCCTTCTATAGATTTATCTGGAGCAGAAGCTGTTGCAGTAAAATTTGCCCAATACAATCTTAAGCTTAATGGCTCAACATTTGTTTCTACAAGTATAGATGGAGGTACCACCTGGTCAGATCCTCTTGAAGTAGATACTGATAACACTCAAGATAGTGACGTTATTAATACAGAACTTATAAGGTTACCACTATCTGGAGTTGGGAATGAATCAGATGTAAGAATAAAATTTACAATCGATGGTGATTTCTTTTTCTGGGGAATAGATGATGTAGAGATAGTAAAACTAACTGGTAACAACGTTTCCATGTCAGATGCGTTTTACACACCAATCTCTTATGGATTCCCGCAAACGCATGCAGATGCCGATACATTTTTCTTTTTTGCTACTGTGAGGAATTCTGGAGGTAGCATTTTAAACAATGTTAAATTAGATGTAAGTATAACAAACAATGATTCGGGAGAAGAAGTATTTTCTGATTCAGGGACACAAGCGAGTGTTGCAATTGGTGAAGTAGTTCAAGTTGCTTCTGATAATTTATTTGTTCCAAACACTCTTCCAGTAGGCAAGTATACAATCCAGTATGATCTCTCTGTATTAGATGCAGCAGAAACAAATCAATCCGATAATTCAACATCTAAAATATTTGAAGTAACGGAAAATACATTTAGTAAAGAACCAGGACCATTAGATAATGGATTCTATGGTGGGTCAAGACCAGGAGGAGAATGGGCAGCTGCAGCTGTATATAGAATGAGTGGTAGCGTAGATGAGTATGTAGCTACTAATGCAGTTACTTCTATTAGCTCTAACTCTGGTACATTGACTGATAATTTTGTAGATGTATTCCTAGTAAAACTGAATGAAGGTATTGACTTTGCAAACTTTGATTTTCAAGAAACTGATTTGCTAGGTCATCCATCGTTTGACATCATTACGCAAAACACCCATGTATTCACTACAGAAGAAAATGGAGAATTGATAACGGTACCTTTCTCTTCTTCTGGTCAAGGTGTGCCTTTAGAACCAGGAGAAAGTTATATGGTGATATTAAGATTTGATGGTACTCAGGCAGGAAGTGCAACTGTACCTAATGAAGAATTATTCTTAGCATACAATAGTGACCCTCGAGTAGCTAATATCATTGATGATGTTGGATTTATATCAGACTTAGTGGTAAGCGTTGATCAAAGCCAATGGTTCTCTGGATTTGCTGGAGATCCTGCACCAGTAATCAGAATGGAAGTAGAACTCGAATCAGATGTAGACGATATACCACTAGCTGAAGGATCATTTTTAGTTTATCCAAATCCAGCAAATGATTACTTAAAGGTAGAGTTAGACTTTGAAGAAACAACTGACGCAACGATTGTTATGGCAGCTCTTGATGGTAGAATTTTACAGGTAAAAGAACTTAGCAATGTATCAAAGAGAAGTTTAGAATTAAATGTTACAAATCTAACTTCTGGAACATATATCCTAAAAGCATATACTGATAAAGGAAGTACTACGCATAAAGTGGTAATCACGAATTAAGAAAATATCATTTAGCAATAAATAAAAAAGCCTGCGATTCTTGATCAGCAGGTTTTTTTTTGCTTTTTAAAGGCTCGCTAAACTCTCCTCCAATATTCTAATTCTTTCTAGACCATCTGCTAACTTAGCTTTCTCTTTATTGACTACAGCTTCTGGAGCGCCACTTACAAAGCGCTCATTACTCAATTTCTTTTCTATTGATGCTGCAAAGCCCTTAGCGTATTCTAGTTCTTTTGTAATACGTTCTTTCTCTGCTTCTACATCTACTGTTATCTCTACTAGTGCGAAGTACTTTTCGTTACCAGAGAGGAAGGAGATATTACCTCCTTCTATCTCTTGCTCAGATGCTACAAACTCTAAGCTATTTAGGTTCGCCATTTTTTCAACAATTTCTTTAGCACCAGCAAGTTTATAAAGCGCTTGAGCACTCTCCCCTGACTCCACCTTTACCTCTAATCTTTCTTGCATTTTAATGCCATTACTATTCCTGATATCTCTAATCTTGGCTACTACATCTTTTAGCTTCTCTACATTAGCTACAAGATCTTTATCGTGCGCTTCTGCTTTCGGATATTCACTTACAATACAATCTTCTCCTTCTCCCCTCTCCTTCAGCTGATGCCAAATCTCCTCTGTAATAAATGGCATGAAAGGATGTAGCATTAATGTCATCTTCTCAAACACTTCGATAGTCTGTGTATATGTCGTTTGATTTAATGATTCTCCTTTAACTGGTTTTATCATCTCTAAATACCACGAGCAGAAATCTGTCCATATAAAACTATATAGTTGCTTAACTACTTCTGATAATCTGTAGTCCTTGTAATCCTTATCTGTTGTCGCTATGATTTGATTTAGCTTATTATTGATCCAGCTTATGGCTAGTTTATGATCATCTGGCTGAGTCTTCGCTACATCAATCTCGAACGATTTAATAAGTCGCAGTGCATTCCAGATTTTATTGGAGAAGTTTCTTCCATTCTCACAGTGCTTTTCTTCAAATAACAAATCACCTCCCTTAGGTGAGCAAGATAACATCCCATACCTAACACCATCAGCTCCAAAGTCTTCGATAAGCTTAAGCGCATCAGGAGAATTACCTAGAGACTTACTCATCTTCCTACGCTTCTGATCTCTTACCATCCCAGTGAAATACACATCTCTAAATGGCTTCTCCTCTTGCCATTCGAATCCTGACATCACCATTCTTGCTACCCATAAGAAAATAATATCCCAACCTGTCACTAGCGCTGCTGTAGGATAGTAGTATTTAAGTTGCTCAGGATCATTAAACCCATCAAAGCAGGTAATAGGCCATAACCATGAAGAAAACCATGTATCTAGCACATCCTCGTCTTGTCTAAGGTCAGATATTGTGAGCGATGAATTTCCAGTTTTTTCTTTTGCTTGATCAAGTGCTTCCTCTGCCGTTATGGCTACAAACACCTCTTCTCCAATATACCAGGCAGGAATCCTATGGCCCCACCATAGCTGTCTCGAGATACACCAGTCGCGGATATTCTCCATCCAGTGCTTATAGGTGTTCTTATATTTTTCAGGATAAAATTTTACATCATCTGTGATGACAGCATCCAAAGCAGGCTTTGTGATCTGCTTCATATCCACATACCACTGTAATGAGAGCTTGGGCTCTACCACTGCATTTGTTCGTTCTGATCGCCCGATACTATGAGGGTAGTCTTTAATCTCTTGCACAAAACCTTTCTCTTCTAGTTCTTTTACAATCTCAGTACGTACTTTAAATCTTCCTTCGCCGATATATAACTGCCCAGCTTCGCTGATAGTCGCATCGTCATTAAAGATGTCTATTACTTCAAGTTCATGGCGTTTTCCTATTTCATAATCATTGATATCGTGAGCTGGGGTGACCTTAAGTGCGCCAGTTCCAAATTCCATCTCTACATAGCTATCAAAGATGATTGGTACTTCTCGATTTATCAGAGGTACAATTACCTTCTTGCCTTTTAAGTGTTGATATCGTTCATCTTTAGGATTTACTGCCACTGCAGTATCTCCCAAAATCGTTTCAGGTCGTGTAGTAGCAATAGTTACGTGCTCATCTTCACCTACAACTTTATACTTAAGAAAATGTAACCTGCCATGTTCTTCCTTATAAAGTACTTCTTCGTTAGAGAGCACAGTCTTTGCTTCAGGATCCCAATTGACCATTCTAAGACCACGATAAAGTTTTCCTTTATTAAATAGATCTACAAACACTTTTATCACCGCATCAGACCTAGTCTCATCCATAGTGAATGCAGTTCTCTCCCAGTCACAAGATGCTCCTAACTTCTTAAGTTGTTGCAAAATGATTCCACCATACTTCTCTTTCCATTCCCAGGCGTGCTTAAGAAACTCTTCTCTTGTTAAATCTGATTTTTTTATTCCTTCTTCCCTTAATAGCCTTACCACTTTAGCCTCCGTTGCTATAGACGCATGATCAGTACCAGGAACCCAACAAGCATTTTTACCGTCTAACCGAGCCTTCCTAATCAATACATCTTGAATCGTATTGTTAAGCATATGACCCATATGCAACATCCCAGTTACATTAGGTGGTGGGATTACGATTGAGTATGCTTCACGATCATCTGGCTCAGAATGAAAATAGTTCTTTTCCATCCAGTGCTGATACCATTTATCCTCTACTTGCGATGCATCATATCTACTTGCAATTTCACTCATCTTCTGTTGTTGTGTTATGTTGTGGATTAAATTTAAGTTGATGAAGTTGTGATTCTTTATCTTTTCCTTGGACGATTACAATCAGATTATCGTAGTCTTTTTCATCAAAATCTTCTAACACCGTCTCTCCATGAATATGATTTGCTAAGGCAGGCGTTGTATTAGAATGTCCTATAATTAAAAATCTTTTCTGATCCTCTATGTTTTTAACTCGCTCTGCAAATTGTTTAAGTTCTTTAGGCTCATAAGGTTTCATTGATATCCCTTTTGACCTAGAGATACTATCACCTGTCATCAGAGTTCTCATATAGATTGTACTATACACTTCGTCTATTCTTGCTGATCTGAATATCCTTGCAAGTTCATGTGCTCTTTCATATCCAGCAGGTGTTAAGTCAGGATTAGTACCTGAGGTATCTTTCTCAGCATGTCTTACTAGATAATATATACGGTCATGGGGTGCAATATCGATTCCATGTCTATTATCAAGCATTATCGATTTATGATCGACAAAGGAAACATTAGAGCTTAATACTACTTCTTTGTCAACCTTACAAGCTGATATCAAAAATACCAAACCGACACATAAAACAGTCATAGGAACGAAATTCCTAGAATCCTTCTTTAGAAATATTTTTGTCAATTTTTTCTGCATCTTGTTTAAGGCTGTCGAGTGTTGATAGTTGAGATTCTCCGAGGTACTTGTCTTTAAGGACTTCTACTTCGACTTGATTTTTTAGCAGATCATCAAAATCTTCTCGCTCTCTGATTAGGTAATCTTTGCCTTCATAAAGTAGCACTTCTGCAGGCCTGTATCTGGAGTTGTAGTTAGATGCCATCGAGAAGCAATATGCTCCTGCATTATGCAAACAGAGTATATCACCCTCTTGTATCTCCGTCAACTTTCTATTTGACCCAAAAGTATCGGTCTCACAAATGTATCCAACGATGGTATATATCCTCTGTCTACCTTCGGTCTTAGATACGTTGGTGATCCTATGGTAAGAATCATAAAGCATCGGTCTTATGAGATGATTAAGGCCTGTATCTAGTCCTGCAAAAACTGTAGAGGTCGTTTGCTTAATCACATTCACCTTAGCGAAAAAACATCCAGACTCGCTGACCAAATATTTCCCAGGTTCAAACATTAACGTGAGTTCCTTCCCATACTCTTTACAGAATTCATTAAATCTTGCTGTAATACTCACTCCCAGGTCTTCGATGTCAGTTTCTATTCCATCATTTTTATAAGAGACTTTAAATCCACTTCCGAAATCTATGTAATTAAGGTCTGGTAGATCTCTTGCAATATTGAATAATATCTCTGCTCCTCTTAAGAACACTTCAGAATCAAGTATGTCTGATCCAGTATGCATATGTAGTCCTTCGACATTAAGATTAGTTGTCTCTATCACTCTCATTACATGCGGCATCTGATGAAATGAGATTCCAAACTTAGAATCGATGTGTCCCACAGATATTTTGCTATTACCCCCTGCCATTATGTGAGGGTTCACCCTAATGCAAACTGGATAGTCAGGGAAACGATCACCAAACTGCTCTAGAATAGAGATGTTATCAATATTCACTTTTACACCAAGTTGCACTGCCTCTGCGATCTCCTCGATTCCTACACAGTTAGGAGTATAGATAATATCTTGAGGTGCAAATCCTGCTAACAAACCCATCTTAAGTTCTTGGATAGATACCGTATCAAGACCAGCTCCCATCTTTTTCATAAGCCTCAGTACATTGATATTACTAAGTGCTTTGCAAGCATAATTTATCTTAAGACTTGGTACCTTAAATGCCTTGACCAACTTATCATACTGCCCCTTGATGACCTCATAGTCATATACATAAAGCGGACAACCATACTTGTCGCATAATTCTGTCACAGAGATATCTCCCTGCATCACGTATTGATTATTCTCTATCCTCACCTTAAAATTTATTTTTCAGAATGCAAAAATAGAGTTTTCTATAGTTTAAAGCCTTTAAACTATATATTAATCGCAGCTATTTAGAACTTTCCAACTTAATCAATAAGCTTATAATTATTGTATCTTTTAGTAAGAAGCTTTGAAGGCTTCGGCGGGATAGATTTATTTGGTTTAAAATAAATTAAAAGATGTACGCCATAAACTTAATTGGTAGCATCTTATAACAAACTAGCTTACTTGGATCTAAATCAAATCATACAAGCTTGTAAACAGGGAGACCGCAAATCACAAAAGCGGTTATATGACCAGTATGCCCCATTGTTCATGAGTATCTGCATGAGGTACCTCAAGAGTCGAGAGGATGCTGAGGATGTATTAGTTCATAGTTTTTACAAAATATTATCCAAGCTTCATAAGTACAGCGGCAAAGGTAGCTTTGAAGGATGGATGAAAAAATTATTGGTCAATGAGTGCTTGATGTTTTTAAGAAAGCGACATAATTTTCACTTGTCCATTGAGAATGCACATTTTGTAGCAGCGGACGAGGTTACGATTACTGATAAATTGCAGTATGAAGATTTGATTGCTTGCCTTGATCAATTGCCTCCTGGTTATCGTACTGTTTTTAATCTCTACGTGATAGAAGGATTTAAGCACAGGGAGATAGCAGAGCAACTTGATATAAGTATCAACACTTCTAAATCACAACTCATCCTCGCAAAGCAAAGGATGAAAAGTATTATCAAAAAAAAACAAAGATTTAGCGCTTAGCATGAATCATAGTGCAAAAGGAATTAATCTGTAATGAATAATATATTCGATAACATAGAAACTGAGAAAAGAGTAGAACTTAATGATCGACTCTGGCAAAGAGTAGAGGATAAACTTGATGTCAATAAATACCGATCAAAGTCTAATCACTACAAGTGGATTGCTGCATGTGCTGTTTTAGTATTAGCAGCAGTGTTTCTTCATCAAGATTCTAATACCCAGAGCAGACCAAATTATAGAGTTACTGACTTTTCTATAGATGCTCAGAATAAAACAGGGCAGTCTACTGACACTGAAACCGTCTTAAAAACTTGGTACGACAATCTACTAAACTGCACCATTAAGCGTGACAAGTATTCTTGCTAATAGGTTTTCTAACTTCCAATACTTTGACTTAACGAGAGTAATTTATCGATTCTTCTTTTATTGTATTGTTGTAGAAAAACAAGGTACAAATTGAATATAATATTGAATATGGTATACAGGATCAGTTGCCATAATTCTATTCCCCAAAAAGAAAGAAACACCACATACATCTGCAACACAATGAAGCCAATTAGATGGCTATTTTCGGCCAAAGTCATTTCCGCTTTTAATTGTTCTAATCGTGCTTCGTCCAGCTTGCCTTTAAACTTTAATTTCTGATTAAACTTACCCATGAATGATTTGCGAATCAGCCACCCAAATACTAATACTCCTAAAGTTTTAGTAAGCTTATTACTGATATAATTATGATTTGAATACCAAGCTAACTTCCCCGTTGATTTCAATATGCTAGTTCCAATTGCCCCAATTCCGTAAGAGAGAAATATCAAAAAAACAGGATTAAAGGTTTCTAGCATATCTGCATTAATTATGACTGCTAATATTTATGTAGGAGTCTATGCTAAGGCACTGCTATGATTTAAACGGTGATCTAGGAGTCCACTCTTCTACAGGAATCATCATCTCTAAGATCTTAGGCAGGAGATATTTATTTTGCCATTGTCGCTGACTCCTTAGGTAAAAGACCATATCCTCAGGTTCTGCACCAATTGAGCTTTTGATCTCCAGCGCTGTTCTAGAGAAGTGGATGTACTTTGCCTTAAAATTGATTCCTTGTTTTAGAATATCTAATAGCATATTTAGATATGACTGATGAGCTGCGTTCTTTTCTTTATCGTATCCAAGGAAGTGAGCATCTACGTGATCATTATCAAAGATCACTGTATAGTATCCTATTAATTTTTCATCAAGAAAATAGCCTACTAGTTCAAACTGCTCACCTAGACCCTTCTTCATTTGCAAGAAATAATCTTGTGGCAGTATAAATAAATTGAAACTAGCTTTAAGAGCCGTTTCTAAATAAAGTGCATGTATTCTATCTTGGTGTTGCTCTAGTTCTTCTATACTCAGCACTCTTCTTTCTATGGCTTCCGCCTTTTTTAATGCTCGCTTGACTCTGGTTCTTGCTTTAGACTTTAGTGAAGACATATAAGCATCAAAGTTGCTCCACTCCTCTCTTATTGCCATCACCATGTCTGGTTGTACTTTACATTCTTGGAATGAACAATCAGCAGCAATCGGAGATTTGGAAATGGCATTAGTCTCATAGAAATCTTTCATTAATACTGATCCTATCTTAATCCCATCCTGCGATAGCAATTCTTTAACTAAGTCCAAACTGTTTTCTACTAGCTCAAACTGCTTATAAAACTCTAACGACTCATCTTTAAAATAAAAGCTATACTGTCCCGTCAGCAGCAAGTTGCCAACAACAAGAGTGTCAAAACTTATCGTATTAGCAATTCCAGTCTTGATGCCTTTGAATAACTTAGATCTGATTGATGATTTATCTTTCGCCTCTACGGTCAGACTCTCTCCCAGCGAAATATGTTTTACTTGCATAATCAAAGTACCTACGGGCTTTCCATCAAGATGAAATAAACCGTACCTCATCTGCATTCCTTTGGGCGTATTCTGCTCAGTAAAGCTTAGGTACTTTGGGCTATAAAACAGTTTATCAGGAACAATAGAAGTCCACTCCTCCTTTATGCCAAGGATGCTTTTGTGTAACGAAAATGAGTAAGCAGTAGAATTTATTTTATGTGTTTCTATAGCCTGCCTTTTGGAATCAATCAAAGCGATACTTTGTATGTAAATTGCTAACCTTTATCGAACGAATTAAACTAAGATAAGTTTCGTTGTATCCATAATCCTGCAGCATTGCCATCTTCCCATGATACAAACTTAGAGCATCCTATCCCACACTTTCCTAAGGTCCATTCTTGTATTATGTTTTTAACGGAAGGATATTTAGTAACTAAATCTATAAGATCTGTTGCACTAATAACCCTACTTTTTTCATCCCTTGGAACGCCGATTATTAACTTCTTGTCCTTGTCAAACTCCTTATAGTTTAATATTCCTATAGGTAGAATTTTAATTCTAGAATTTCTTGATAATCGATTCGAAAGTACGAGGACCGACAATTGATTATCACCATTACTTTTAACACTACCCAAATTATAAGGGTATGGTGTGAATGAAAAAGTATCTTGATTGATTATTTCATAATATTCATCACCTGCTGAAATATTGATTTTAACTTCGAAAGTCCCATCTTCTGACGTTACTTTAGAAGCTGAGTCTTTATTACCACAAGCAATAAAAATCAGAAAGATGAATAAAAGACCTATGTGAGAGTTTAGAGACAACTGGCTTTAAATTGGGTGTAAATTTATCTAAAAATAGCACTAATAATTAAGAAACTACATATTATGATTTTTTAAATATATAAAACTTTTTAGCAGTTCTAATTGTCCTTATAGATACAGTTACAAATACTTAAAAGCTTTTAAATTTGAGCAAAATTAATGCAGCATGAGCGAAACATATTTTAAACCATCCGACTTAAAGAAATTTGGAGATATCACTGAGTTTCAAAAAGAGATGGGCGAGAAATTTTTTGATTACTACGGTACTGTGTTTAAAGAAGGTGCACTGACAGAAAGGGAGAAAGCACTTATCGCACTTGCAGTTGCTCATACTGTACAATGTCCTTACTGCATCGATGCATACTCTTCTACGTGCCTTCAGAAAGGTGCAGATGAAGAACAAATGATGGAGGCGGTACATGTAGCTGCTGCAATCAAAAGTGGTGCGACTTTAGTCAACAGCGTACAAATGATGAATCACGTGAAGAAAGTTTCAATGTAAATCCGAATGGGCGTAAAACAAAAAAGTACATCTCTTAAGAGAAGCGGAAATAAATTAGCAGATACCCTTATCCAGTTAGAAGTATTATCTGGGAAGGATCAGCTAAAGGAATTTCCAAAATTTGTAGATAAAGTAAAAGCTGCAGGGTATAAAACCCTGACGCCTTCTAAGGTTGAGGTTTTCCAGATTAACATCGGCAAACTCTGTAATCAGACTTGCGCTCACTGCCATGTAGATGCAGGACCAGACAGGAAAGAAGAAAACATGGATCGCGCCACGCTCGAGAAGTGTCTTAAGATAATAGAGGACCACAAAATTCCAACTGTTGATATTACTGGAGGTGCACCAGAATTAAATGCTCACTTTAAATGGTTCGTAGAGTCGTGTCATAAGATCGGAGTTAAGGTCATGAATCGCTGTAACCTAACTGTTATCATGGCTAACCCAAAGTATTATGAGTTGCCAGAGTTCTTTGCTGCTAATGATGTACATGTTTTATCTTCGCTACCCTACTTCAGTAAATCTAGAACAGATAGTCAACGCGGCGACGGGGTATTTGAAGATTCTATCGAAGCACTTAAAAAACTTAATAATGTTGGATACGGTAAGGAAGGGACAGGATTAATTTTAGACCTTATCTATAATCCATCTGGAGCTTTTCTGCCAGGAGAGCAAAGCACACTCGAAGCAGAATTTAAAAGACAACTTAAAAGAAAATTCAATATTGAATTTAATAACCTCTTTGCAATAACAAATTTACCTGTCAGCAGATTTCTAGACTACTTAATAGAAAGTGGTAACTATGAAGACTACATGACTCAACTCGTAGATGCATATAATCCTGGCACCATAGATGGTCTTATGTGCCGTAACACTTTATCTATCAGTTGGGATGGTTTTATCTATGATTGCGATTTTAATCAGATGCTTGATCTTAAAGTGGCTAGTAGCTCGCAACATATAGACAACTTTGATTTGGACGAGCTCTATCAAAGAGACATCGTCCTTAACCAGCATTGCTATGGATGTACGGCCGGTGCTGGTAGCTCATGTGGGGGTGAAATCATGAATTAATTCCCATATTCTCATATTTTTCGATACCTTACTTGCTAGTTATAACTTCAACAGTATGAACAAACTACAACGACTACTACTAGTATTCATAGGCTTATTTTTCTTTAATTCTGGATTCAGTCAAGAATCAGTGGGACTCGATGAACGGATTAATCAAGCATTCCAACCCATTTCGGATTTTTTCTCTCAATTAATATTTTTTGAGGTATCTGATGGTGTTCCATTCGTGCTAATCTTATTAGTACTATCAGCAGCTTTTTTCACTATATATTTTGGATTCGTTAATATCAGGAGGTTTGGTACTGCGATAAATGTAGTACGTGGCAAGTATGATGATATAGAAAAACATGAAGGTGCTTAT